>JAFSXL010000061.1 GCA_017444125.1 Rickettsiales bacterium
AACTTGTTCGCACACAAGACAGACGAAGTCAGTTCTGTTGAGACAGTCATTCTTGTCAGAGCTACAATCGTTGATAATGGTGGTAAAGAGATGACGGAATACGAGAGAGGTATTTACGATACATTCTCAGATGACCCTCGTCTTGGCGAGACATACAGTGATGCAAGATAATATGGTAGAGCGTAAAATTGTAGTTGGAGTCGTTGGCTCAAATGGCAGAATGGGGCAAGAGATCTTGTCCGTTCTTGCTTCAAAGTGCATCAAAACCTTGACATGTGATAATGGTGACAGCAAATCAGAATTGTTTGACAAAGCTGATATTGTTATTGATTTTTCATCCGCAGAAGGACTAAAAGAGTGTTTAAAAGAAGCGGTCAGAACAAAAAAGCCATTGGTTAGCGGTTCAACCCCGATGTCCAATGAATTACGTAAAGAAATTGACGCAGCCAGCAAACAGACAAGAATTTTCTGGTCAAGCAATACATCAATAGGTGTTGCAATCTGTAAAAAAGCAGTCGCAATGTTGGCGAAGGAATTAGCTGATTATGACTGTGAACTTGTTGAAATACACCACAACAAGAAAAAGGATGCACCATCAGGAACAGGTAGAACGTTGGCCGAGACCGCTGCAAAAGCCCGCGGATTAAGCAATGATGTTATTTGTTATGAAAACAATCACGAGAGAAAAAAAGATCAAATATGCATCTCATCTGTTCGCGGAGGTGGCGTTTTTGGCGAGCACGAGATAATGTTCTTGGGACAAAACGACTCAATAACAATCAAGCACACTGCCTACAACCGCCGTCTATTCGCTGCAGGAGCCGTTGAGTGCGCGCTAAAACTCATCAACAAAACAGACAATGGATTTTACACGATTGAAGATTTATTCAATTTGTAAAATTGTTTAAATATCCTACAAACATTGCACCGAGGACCACAAACAAAACGATAAATGCAACCGCCGCAATGAAGATTTTGTTCGTGCAAATCTTCACGCTTCTTGACTGATTTCTTGTCAAAATTTGCATGATAAACCCAAAACACGCACCAATGTCAATAGCAAATCCAACTATAACAATCGCAGCCCAAGCAGGTGAATATGCCGAATTTATCACAGCAATAAGAGAATACCATTTTGACATAAACACCATCGTAAATGGCATGCCAGATATAATAAACAGTAGCAACGCAAAGGCAAATTTGTAGCCACCATTTATCGCCGACAGATCAGTTTTTTTTATGTCAACAATTCCAAAATTGCACTGGAATTTATATGTCATTGCCAGCATGCAGGCCTTTATCAGAGAGGTTGAGACTATTGACAGTGCCACACCGATTGTCATCATCGCGTTGTTGAAATATGGCACACAGAATGCAAACAGCGATGTTTGCGCGAACGCCAGCGATACAATAAAATGCACAACCGACTTGGCCGTAAATGCCATGACATTGAAGAACAAAAATCCTATTCCGCCGCAGATTTTCAGTACCATATTCAGATATTCATTGTCCGCAACAATGGTTGTTCCAAAGAGTGAAATCACCATTTTCATTATGAAAAATGGATATACAATTGATGATATTCCGGCCACGACAAACAGATATTTCAACTGCAAGCTTTTGTAAATTCCAAACAGCACATTGTGCAATGGATACACGCCAAGTTTAAACATTATTGCCAGTAAAAAGAGAACATACATCGCATTTACTGTTTTGTTGTCTTTCAATGTTGACAAAGAACTTCTGATAATATCCAAATTCAAATTGCCAGTAATTTGATACAAAACACCAGCCGCCAGCAGGAAAATCACGCCAGCAAAGCTACTCAAAATCATGTAATTATACGCATTTTTCACGCACTCTGCCCTACTCCCATGCGCGTAAATAATGTAATTCGTAATGCAGACAATCTCAAAAAAGACATAGCTATTAAAGATGTCGTTCGTCAATACAATCCCGTTCGCACCACAGAGCATAACGCAAACAAAGCCTCTAAATGCATAGTCCGTGCCGCCTTTCCATGTAGTCGCAAAGAACAAAATTGACATCAAAAACAGAGCCATCACCATGACTGACCTGACAAGATTGACCTTCAACTCAATCCCCATCGCCTTAGACCAATTCCCGATTACTGTATAATAAGTTCCTCCCCTGATAAGATTTAGCTGATAAGTTGCATAAACAGTAAAGCAAAGCATCAAAAATGACAATCCCATGTATGAAAGATTTATGATTTTTGTTTTTCTGTCGCGCACCATAAATGAGAAAAAACCCATCAACAGTGGAACAAGAATTGAAATAAGATGTATATTCTGCACAAATCTTAGCATCTAATTGATGTGAAAATAAGAAAATTTATTTGCAAGAATGAAAAATGTGTTGCGCCGCCCGAGGCCACACCCTCGCCATTTGGCACCGCCACGCTCCTCCTCGCTGCGCTCGGTGGCCAAACGCGCTCCGCGCTGGCGCAATCAACAATTTTCATCACATGATTGACAAATTAATCAAAAATTGATAAACTTTTATCTGTTTAAATGAAAAGTATATGGAGCCATATCCAGAAGAAGATTACAATTATTCGTATGAACATGATGTCAGAGAGATAATAGAAAAATCAAAAGAGGATACTCGTGTCAGGAGTTTTTACGATCCAAAAACAAATACTTGGGAAGTTGAAATTAATTATGGTGATTATATTTTTAATGGAACAGTATCGCCAGAAGGAGTACCAACTAACGGTGTAATCGTGCACGAAAATGAAGCTATGAATTTCAATGAGAATGAAAAGCTATCACCAAAAGGTTTTGCACACACTATTATGTGTATCTTTCAAGACAAGATAAATGAAAGAATTCAGAAATACTATGCAGAAGAGGAAGAAGAGGAAGAAGAATATAATGCTTCTACTAGATATATAAATGATCGTGATATTATAAAAGAGGATGATGGAGAGAGTAGTAGCGAGGAAGAAGGTAATGTTATTCATGAAGAACCTACACAACCAACCCAACAACATCAAAATCAATCAAATCTGAACTTAAAGAGTAGCCAAAGTCGCAAATTTGGTCGGAGTAATAGTAAATAAAACTCGTTGCATTTTGCAACCTGACTTCCCTCTTTTTTGAGTGCGTTTGTTTATCGTAGATTGTCAACCGCACCGCAAAGTTTGGCTGAAAGATGCTGTCATTTAGTTTATAGTTCTTCCTCACCGAAAATGACAGTTTTAAATCCCCATTTTGGAGCTGCGAGATTTGCTTGTTTTGAACTGAAAAATCCAGCACAGACAGTGCCTGCAAGGTCAAACTTTTGGCCTCATTATTATCAATCGTATCGTTCAGTGAGACAGCTTTGACAAATACCTCTTTGCCCTTGTATGTAATCGGCAACTCCATTTTGTAGACATCGTCATCCAGCAAAATTACGCGCTCGCCAATGGTGTGAGAATGCATTTTGTTCTCTGTATTAAACCGCCCGCGCAAGAGATGCGACAGCTCAAAAGTGGTCGCAGATAACTGCCTGACTTCACGAAAGCAGATGATCTCTTCTCCAACAAGGATTTTATTTCCCAGCTGAGAAAATGCATCATCCGTGATTGATTGAAGCTTTCCATTTTCATCAGTCATGGAGACAACAATCTTCGTATTCAAATCCAGCAAATATGGCCTCACGCCCGCATCATTAAGCCCATCAAAGGACATCAACTTGCCAACACAACTCTCGCGGTCAATCCACGTCAGCGCATTGTAGTTATACTCATCATCCGTGGAATAATACAAATTGGCGCCCTGCCAGTTGCTGTCCTCCGACCAGACCGCGCAATAAACGACAAATTTGTTGTCATAAATCTCATTGTCAATGTTGTAGAGCTCAAACAGTTCAAATTCTGTCTTCGGGATGTAGCTTGTGGTCTCTTTTATAACACTTCCATTGGCAATCAAATCTGTGCTGGTATATTCCAAATTTGTCAAAATATTGTCATTCGCCACGATGGAAATTCCTACAATCTCAACAGTCGTCATATCAACAAGACGCACACTCTTGACACGCATAAGGTGGTTGTCTCCATTGACATTGATTGAAATCGTATCCAACGGCGCAATGCTTGTAAAGCCAATCGGTAGTTTGAGTTGATAAACAACATTTTGCGTAGAAATATTTGATAAAATCCGCCATGCAATCTCTTGTGCTTGTGAAATATTCAACGGCATTGGGACAGAAACGCTGTGATTTTTGTCGCTTGTAGAGTTGCTTCTTGCAAGCGCAGTTGAGGTTGTATAATCCTTGTCAACATCTAAAAATAGTAGCTCCACGGCTGATGGAAGATTTTCATTTGATGCAATTTCATACACAAATGCAGGAGCACAACTGCCATTTGGCTGCTTCTCTAACAACAAATTGTCCTCGCTAATTACATGGTTTTCAACATCTTTTAGCGACTTAAAACATATCCGTCCACCGTCAATGTAGGCATCAAAGTTGTAGGCATCAGCTAAAATACGAATGTGTTTCAAAATTGTATTTTTGTCATCAATGACATAGCCATTCAGCATTTCATCATGGATAAGCGAGGTATCAAAGTCGCTCTCTTGCAAACCAGCTTTTATGCATAAATTTTTTATCACATTTGCCAGAGTTGTATTGCCAGCTTTGCCATTCAAAAAGTGGCCATATTTCCACACACCTGCATCACTCCATACAGATGACAGATTCGGGAACTCTGGGTAAGGCCGCGCATCCCATGTATAGAGGAACATTCGCTCAACGCATGGACTATTTTTCCACGCCATTTCACTGGCATAAATCGCAACGCGCTGGGCTTTGAAATCCGCCGTTCCACTTGAAAAACGCGGAAATGCACTGTCAAGTGAGCCCTCGCTGTAAAATACATTTGGCTGGTTGGTGCAACAATCTACTGATGGAAAGCCATATTCAGTGAACCAAATCTTCTTTGATTGCGGAACCCAAGCTGTCGCGTTGCCATGCCTGTTGTAGTGATAATTTCCCCAGAAATATTCCACATTTTTCCACGCCCATGCAGAATATAAACTTGCTTTTTGTGTCCGCGCACCATCAGAATAATACCAATCATAACCCTCGCCACTGCGCCAGCCGTTCGCAATTTCATCTATGTCATAAGTTGTCTCTGACTTGTCTGTGAGCGGAAAATATGCATCAATGCCAATGACATCAATATCATTGCAAGCCCACAATTTATCCATGTTGTAGTTCCCTCTATCATCGTGGTGATATTCACTCCAATCTGCTGCATAAATGACTTTTACATTGTTCCCGACAATATTTTTTATTGTGTGTGCTAAAATGCAAAATTCGTCCACTGCTGGATAATAATCCTCCTCATTCTCAATTCCTTCTGCGCCAGCATAAATACTTGTCAAACCTTTCATCTCACTGCCGATAATCACCGCATCAATGTTGCTGCCGAGCAGATTGACATAATGCTCTATAAATTTGTTATAGCCATTGTTTTTTTTGAAGAAATTATGCACTGCACTTGTCTTCTCCGAGTTTGACAAACCCGCTCCGCAAGTGATATGTCCGCGCCATGGTTTGCCGTTTGTATCAACCATCAACATTGGATATAAACATACTTTCAGCCCGCGCCGCTTCATTTCTTGAACGTATCTCAAAACACTTGCGTCATCGGGTGTTCCGCCATATCTTATGTTCCCATGTTCGTCTTGACCAATTACGCGCGCCTCTGTTCTTGCTTTGCCGGCCACGGACCATTGATCCGGTTGTGTATATGTGCTGTTGAACTCGCATGCTGGATAAACACTCGCATTCGCGCAGTTGGTGCTATCACAAAACCAGCACACCACCAATGACACCCATTCCAAATTTTTGAATGTATTTTGTAAATCCTGCAAACTGTCAACGGCATCAGTGTTTTGACTGCTTGTATGGTTGTTGATAATCGTAGCTTTTGCTGTCTCAAAGAAATATCCCATAGCCCAGTTGCCGTTCAACTTTTTCTGTGTTTTTGTGTCATAAACAAACTCTCCGCTACCGGGTATCATCACAACAGATTTAACCACATTTTCAATGTCATTGTCGCTCTGTAAATCCTCTTGTCTTACAACATCAAATGTGAAATTAGGAATACGATTGCCAAATTGCTCCATTGGAAATTCATGAAATACTACATAACACAGTCCACGAAATGCTGGAATATCTGCCCCAAGATAACCCTGCATTGTTGGATTAGGTATCTGATTTTCTGTCCCGAGATATATTTGAATATCATGTGCGGCCTTATTCAATGGCTCACCATCAGCGTAGATGTTTTTTATTGCATCAACTTTGCCTTTGCAAATTGCAATAGCGAATGATCCGCGAACAAGCTTTTCTGTACATGCCCCTTGTGTTCCACTTTTTGTTGTCTTCTGTGCGTGATAAATGTTGGTTGTCTTAATTGGTGACGCCCAGATAATGTTTCCAGCAATTCTGACTTTACCAAAAACTTCTGGAATTACCTTGTTATAAGTTGAAGTTTGCAGTGATAAATCTTTTAGTTCGGTTGTGGTTGTATCGTCCTCGTGTGAAAATAACTTTTTCAAGTTTGAAAAGCTCAATCCAAGTGAACTCAAAGCAGGACATCCCAGTGCGCTTGTAATTGAATTTGTTGCTTTTGAAGCAAATGAAGAGACGATATTACTTGAACCGCCAGTCAACATGTTTAATCCCATAGTTGTATTATTTAATGCAAATTTGTTGTGGTTTTTATGTAAAACATGGAAGTCATAACTTGACATTTAGATAAAATATACGAATCATTTAGTAGCTATTTTTACATTATGAAAAAGGTGTTTAAATTCCTCGGAGACGCACTTTTGCGGTTTTACACAGAAATCATTGCTGGAATATGGATGGTAATCACATTTATCCCATTGGACTGTTTTTTATACACAAGAATTACAGGTAAGCCAAGTTATCCACTATACGGAAAGACACTGCATTACTTCACAATTTTCTACATTTTCTACACAATATTCTTTTTGTCTTCGGCCATATTGGTGCCACTTATCCGCAGAAAGCGTTTATGTAAAACATTGAAAAAGTTTGAACGATCCAAGCAAATTACATACGTTCAGAGGAAGAAAATCTTCAATGCTGTCAGCGACATGTCATACTACAAAAGCTTCTTTTCAGTGGATGGTTTTCTGCATTTCCTCATGGAGAACATCTTCGGAATGAGTGTCATGTTTGCATATTTTGGCTTTGAGGGCATAATTGATAACCTAATCAATGGCAACAGAATTGTTGTCCCAATGATATTTGTGATGCTTTTTGTGGCACTTCTTATCTTGGAAGACCTGCTGGATGACTATCTGGGATATAGAATAAGAGCAGAACGTTTTCACAGCCAGAGCAACCAGAGAATTCACGGTGCAAAAAGGACTTTGATGATGCAAATCCTGCAAGATGCTGGATGTGGTAGTTCATCAAGTGATGACCTTTGCCAGATTGCTTTGGAAGACATCATTGATGATATTGGTGAAATCATTGAAATATCAAACGACACAGAAGAGGCTAAAATGAAGAGAAAAATCAGAAAAGTCAGACCAACAAAAGGTCGTATTGAAAAAATCAAGAAAGGTATTATTGGAACAAAAAAGACAAAGCCGGTTATGGCCAAGAAAACAAAAACGAGAAGAAAAACAATTGGACGTAAAAAAAACAATGGAGACCAATTCAAATAATATTTAATTTACTTCTTCACTTTCAAGCTTGACATTTTGTTCGGTAACGATTTTCAAGTCAGACATTTCATTTATCGTTATAGAAAACGGCATCTCATCTTTTAGTGGATTTATGACGTAATGCTTTGACTGTATTAACTCATTTGCATCTTCCTCACTTTTAATATTTCCAAGAGTAAAGAATGATTTCAATGCTATTATGTTTTCTTTTTTAGCATTTACAACGGCATCACCGTTTGTATCAACCGCAACATGCTCTACAATTTCGGCAGTCTTTGGTTGAGTAAGCTTGTCATCTAAAATAAACCTGTATTTACTGCCATCTGGAAGAACTGCTTTTTTCCAGCACAATAGTATCGCCATATTGCCGCCGTGACTGTAAATTGCATAGTCGCCAAGCAATGTTGACCCACCAGGGATGACTATTTTTCCATTTTTATCTAAAACATTGGCCAAAACTTTTGCCTTCACATCCTTATATGGCTTGTCCGTGTGAATAGCATCATTTATTTGTACCTTGATGATTGTATTAGCTTGTATTTTTGTTGAAAAACTTGATGGCTTTCTGCCAAAACTTATAACAATTCCGACAAACAAAAAAGCCAATATAAAAACTGTGCTAACCACTATTTTTCTGCTATTTTTCATATATTTGCAAGAGGTTATTGTTTTAAACAAATCAATAAAAATATATTTGTCAAATATTAACATAACTAAAATTCAACTAAAAGAATATAACATATAAAAAGTTTTTATCAAATAAACTATAAATTTATTTTATACTTCTATAAATAAAACGTGAAGCAACCAAGTGGTTCGTTTGTTGCGCCAGCGCGGAGCGCGTTTGGCCGCCGAGCGTAGCGAGGAGGAGCGTAGCGGTGCCAAATGGCGAGGGCGTGGCCTCGGGCGGCGCAAGGATAATTTTTTATTTTGATTAATATTTTCTTTTTCTAACACTCATTTTCCCGATGGCTGACAGATTTGTGTTTCTTTCTATTGCCGAGAAAATCAAATAACAAGAGAGTATGTAAAATGCCATTTGATAAATTAGTGAATGAACGGTAAAAGTTTCTGAAATTAATAATTGCGATAAGAAAACGATGACAAAAAAGATAAGTCCAAACATGATGTAATATTTGAACGAGATATTATCTTTATACACGCGTGCAACAGATTGGTAAAACAAACTGGCAACTGCAAAGGCCAATGTGCTTGTACCAATTGGAATATACATAAAGATGTCGTGGATGAGATAATATACAGAAACCATGACTAAAATGCTGAAGCGGTTGTTGTTTCTAATGTTCGCAATCAGATGGGATAGCAGAAAAATCGCGACTGACAATAGTGCACAAGGCAACGCATTAGCAAACAAACCTGCTATTTTTATTGATGCAATTATTAAAAACAGTGGTGACAGATAAAGCGCAAAGTTCACGAGCGATGCATGGATTGATAATAGTAAAAGTCAAGATGGGTTTTAAATCTGAATTCCGTTCTTTTTCACAACCTCCTTTGCAAGATTGATATATGTACTTGCCGTTGTTGCTGCATCCACCAGATTGGAGATGTATTGTTTGAGTTCCTCATTTTTCAAGTCAATCCCACTATCAACCAGTGAGTAAAACAGCACCTTTTCATCGGCTTGCTTGTTGTCCTCCAAGAGTTTTTTTATCTCTGCAAATATTCTCCTGTTTGTCTCAAAATAGAATGTTCCTTCCTTGATTTGTAGTTCAATCAACTGCAAAACCTTGTTTTCAATGAGGATACTTCCAAGCAACTGTTGCTCTAATTGTTCGTCATACAACTGCACTGTGTTATTCTCCTGATCCACGTGCTGATGTAAGAGGAGAGTTTGTAAAATGCAAGAAGCTAAAATTAGCAACACGAAACTTGCTTTTTCTTACTTTTGATCTATAATCAACCTTATAAAGGCAAATGCAACAAAAGGGATATGAGTACTTATCAGATCATTTTACAGATTTTGAACTGATGGATGCCAACGGTGATGGTTTTGTAACAATGGCAGAACAAGACGAATACTATTTTAATAAACTGTCCGAGAGAATGCCTGGAACAACTAGAAGCACATGTGGTGCACCGTCTGGATATTTAATAATGTCATCCGATATTGATTGTAATCATAAAATGTCATTGGGTGAGTTCGCTTTGCGTCTTATGGAACCTGAGGAAATAACATTGAATAAGAGAAATTTGGATTTTATTGCATCTCATGGTCCGATATATCAGGAAATAAACAAAGCCGATTTTGAAAAACAATATGGAATCAAAGAAACAAAAAAATTGTTTGATCAATATGATACGAACAAAGACGGTAAGATAACACAAGATGAAATTAAAGAAGTGGACAAAGCAATGGACGAAGCAAATAACAAGCCAAAAGGGCTTAGCACAGGAGCAATCGTTGGCATTGTTATTGGTGCTGTTTGTCTTGTTGGGTTAATTGTTGGTTTGGTTGTCTATTTTTCAAGAAAAAACAAAAAAGAAGCACAAAAAGATGAAAATAACAAAAATAAAGAGAAATCAAACGGAAATCATATTGACCACGAACAAAAACAAATTGGCTACAATACTCAAAATAATCTTGACAGTGTTAATAAACAGAAGGACAATGAGCGAAGTGCTGTTAGATACTAACCATTCTTAATCTCAATCCCATTGTTTTTCACAACCTCCTTTGCGAGATTGATATAAGCTACCGAACCAGCACAATTTATATCATGAACTATGACCGGCTTGCCGTGAGACGGAGCTTCTGATACCTTGATATTGCGTGGTATAACTGTTTGATAAACTTTGTCCTTCATAAAGTTGCGGACATCCTCTTCAACTTGCTGTGTAAGCTTGTTGCGCGGGTCATACATTGTCAGCAGAAGTCCTTCAATTTCCAGATTTGGGTTTAGGCCTTTTTTTACCTCCTTGTATGTTTTCATCAAATGCGAGAGCCCTTCCAGAGCAAAGAACTCGCACTGCATTGGTATAATCAAAGTATTGGCGGCACACATAGCGTTAATAGTGAGCATTCCAAGTGATGGTGGACAGTCAATGAAGATGAAGTTGTAATTCTGCAATTCAGTTGCCAACTTTTTACGGAGGACAAAGTGTTTGTCTTTTTTGTTGAATAGATCAATCTCGGCCACAGCTAAATCCATGGTTGCAGGAATGGCATACAATCCCTCTACATTTGTCTCAAAAGTGCAGTCATTTGCAGTGTAGTCATCGCGGGTCAGAAGGTCATAAATTGTTTTCACTCTGTCTGCTTGTTCTATGCCAAAACCAGTGCTTGCATTACCCTGCGGGTCAAGGTCTATTACCAATACTTTTTGTCCTATTGCAGCCAGCGCAGTTGCCAAGTTTATAACTGTTGTTGTTTTTCCAACTCCACCTTTTTGATTAACTACTGCAATTACTTTTGCCATAAAACAACATTCATGACAAAGGCAGTTTTTTAAAATGCAAGGAGGAGAACATGATTAGAAATCTAATCCACCATGATGGATATTTGGATTATTTTGGACCATATCATTATTTATAGGTTGCTGCTGTTCAATATCGTTTAATCTATCATGAAGCATTACCAATAATTCATATGGATCGTTTGCGAGACGAGGATCATGTAAGATATTTTCTGAAAAAATACCAGTCCAAGTATTATTTGTATTACGAGAAAAAGTGGCTGAGAAGAATTGACCGCCCTTATTAAAACTTATATTAATTATTCCAGAAGAAGCTCTAAAATTTGTAATATCGTAATTTCTTTCGATTATACTATGATTGACTGCACCAGCAAACTCATGAAAATATGAATTATTCATAAAAAACTTTTAAAACAGTTAAATTATATCAAAAGTTAATAAACTGTCAATTTGAAAATTTTTGTTTAATTAATAGTTGCACGGCGCGGAGCTGGGTTTTTCTCCGAGCGAAGCCGAGCGGGAGTGAGGGCGGATGGAGCGAGGAGGTGAAAAACCGCGAGGGCGTGGCCTCGGGCAGTGCAACATGGGTTTTTAAAATATGTTGCATCTGTCGTTGTTATTTTTAAGGTAATAAAAATATTTCCCATCATGATTACTGTCTGCATTGTTGTTCTTTACAGAATTATAACGACCTATAGCCATTCTATTCTTTTGCAAGTGGAAAATATCTGGCATTTGTAGTTTGCAATTTTCCCATAATTTATGTGGGGTTTCACCAGACAATAAAAAACTTGGTTTATCATTTTCATTTGATAAATATATCTCCAAGTTCCATGATTTATTTTCACACTGAGAAATTACAACTCTTCCATATTTACCATCAGTATCTGTAAATTGAACATTGACCGATCTTTGATAAGCAGGAAAATTTTTATTTTCTTGTATATGAAAATATTCTACATTGCAACCGTTTGCATGTAAATATTTTTGCATTTCCATGGCCAATTTCGGCATTGTAATATCTTGCATAAAAAAAACTTTTAAAACAGTTAAATTATATCAAAAGTTAATAACTTGTCAATTACATCTATCAAATTGCAGTGAATTTACATATGTTGATATTGTTCACTTTCATCATCCAAGCCATACACATTGCCGTCTGATGTAGTTATTTGCTCATAAGATTTACCAAAATTAGAAACATCATAACCTTCTTCCTCTTTTAAGTCCTCTGCCGTTCCCATCTCTATTGCATCATGTGGATCGAGGCTTACTGTAAACTTTTCCAGGATCTCGTGTGCTCTGTCTACATCTAAATAAGTGCCATAATAACCTTCTCCTTTGATAGTCATTTTCATATCGCATTTATCATCGGCGCCCGGAACACTATAAATTTCAAAAGGTATTATCTCAGTATTTCGAACAATGTTGCCAGATATCTTCTGATTATCATGTGCGAACTCAGTCAATTCAGCGCCAATTGCATTACAAATTGCTGGTATGTTTGTAACCAAATCTGAAAAAGTCATATCAAAATAAATTAAAAAACTATATTAATATATCAAAAGTTTATCAATTGTCAACTAAAAAACACTTTCTGCTTCTCAACCCGTCTTTCCTTCACTGCATTAGAACAGTTGTCAAACTTGCGCAAGACATATTTTTAAAATGCAAGGAGGAGAGAAAATAGAAATTAGTTAGGGCCATTGTAGTTATTTATTGGATAGTTAACGTTAATCTGATGATTTGGTTGTCCATTATTTACATTAATGCTATTTCCATTATAATTTATCCATGCTGCGCTCCTCAATCGGTCTCTAATACTTTGAAAAGCATCGTCAATGTTCTGAAATATACGACCTTCTTGTTCAAGATCTCGGTTTGTAAGTTTCCATTGTCCATATGGCGTTCTTTCAAGATCAAGATGCATACTGTAGTCACTAGGAGTATAGATTAACATCTCCATTTTATTCATTTCATCGTTATGATAACGAACAATACCCATTGCTGTTCGATGACCATTGCTACGAGACATATCTCTTATTCTTCTCTCTAATGCAGGTTTCTCCAAAGTACTGGTTAAAGCATTGTTTTGAAGCAAATGATTAAAACTCGCCAACATTGTATCAAAATTGTCAAAAGAATAGATAGGAGAAAAAGACTTACTACGATAGTTCCATTGGTTATTATCCATTTGCTCAAAGCGTACTTCCATGTTGCGTCCTGATTGATCTTTAATTAGTAAAGCAATGCCATTGTGATTATATGAAACCTCCTCAGTTGAAATATACTCGTACGTGTTTAAAACCTGATACCCAGCATTTTGAATACAGTTCCTAATTCTATTAGAATATTGTTGAAGTTGTTGATTGACATTGTTTTGCATATAAAACTGTTAAAACAGTTAAATTATATCAAAAGTTAATAACTTGTCAATTACGACTACAAATCATGTTGCGCTGCCAGAGGCCATGCCCTTGCGGTTTGTATTTCGCTCCGCACTTTGTTTGTCGCACAAACGCACTCAGCGCCACGCAACCAAACATAGTCAATTCAATGATCGTCATATTGGTGTCCTTAATGGTGAATATAAATGTTACTTAGATTGTTAATTCAAAGTTCAAATAAATACTTGCAAATAAAAAAAATGTTTTTACGTGGGGGAGTATGGCACCAAATGTATCAAAAAACGCTAAAACCAATCGTGCAGCAACAACAAAATTGGTTATAATGTACGAAGGCAAAGAGGTTGAAGTTGCACCAGCTCTATTTGTCGGCAAAACTAACGGAATGAGAAACTATATGGCAGTTCAAGACAAGGCATCTAAAGCATTGTTGTTGGATACAGCTGGAAATCCATTGGAGTGGAATGTCTCGCGCATTGAGAGGAAAAAAATTGCATAGTTTTCTCGTCAGTTTTTTATGAAGAGTAGAGGAATTCTGACATGTTTGTTGACAATTTCTTTGCTCTGTGGGTGTGCTTCCAGTGGCAACGAACCGGTAATAAACAAGATAGGTTCGCCTGCGTGGATTGAAAGCGGCAGCAAGGCAAAGACATTTTCAGCTGTTGGCAAGACAACATATCATGGTGGAATAAAAAATGTTATCAATAAGGCCGAAACCGAGGCAAAAGCAAATCTCAAAAAATCAATAAAAAACAAACTTGAACTTTTTTTCAATGATGAATTCTTGCATTTAACAAGCGATAAATATGCAGAGAATATTGCTCGTACAAGGAGTATTTCTACCGAGATTGCCAATGAACTTGACCTTGAAAAGTTGGCATACAGAGATGCCATGTGGGTTAATCCAGACAACGATGATACATATATTTTAATGGTAGTTGACAACCAATTTGTGCTGGAAAAAGTAAATAAAAAGATTGACAAGGTGTCTGAAAATTACAGATATGATGACGAGTTTGTAGCTATATTGAAGGAAGCAAAAATTGACGCAAAGAATAATTTTAGGGCCAGGAAGCGCAAGAGCGAATTTGAAAATGCAGAGCAAACCAGCTTGCAATCTAATGATAAAATAAGTGAGGCAATGCTTTTGCATGCTATTCAAGGGGGCAAATAACCATTTTGATGAGATTGATATTTTATTTTCTGCTTGGCATTTTGTTTGCAGATGTCAAATTTGCCAAATGCAATGAGGCCAACAAAGGAGCACAAACAAGCCAACAAGAGGATGATAAAAATGAAAAGGATGAGTTAGAAGAAGAACCAAAAAATTTTGAAAACTTGATTTTCTCAGCAAGAAATAAAGCAAAAGACAAACAAGGTGAGCTGTTCGTGGTGAAAAATAATGATGTCTTTGTCCGCACGATTGAGGACACGCATTTCAGATATGCTAAACCAGTGGATGGGTGCTATACGCTTGACAATGAAATAAATATTTGCACGGCAAATGGAAAAATCATAAACATAATGGGAAATTATCACAACATGAATGACGATAACCGCATGACGCGCATGAAATACAGTGATGAGTTTTTCACGGAGAAATCGCAAGAGTGCAACTATATGAAATTTGATATGATAAAACGACTATTTATCGGAGACGAAGAAATCAAAATGATGATTTATCAGATATACATGGTATGGTATTTTGAAATTTTAAACCTTGTGCTGGTGCTTGACGAGAAGGACAATAATAAAATTAAGGCATTTATCACCTCTGGCACAAACGACATCGGGTGCTCGCCTTTTGATATGTTCACTTTGCATGAGGAAAAAATGATTGGCGAAACTGGCAAAGACAGTGAAATAAACGACATGCAGTTTCATAGTAGTAAAGAGCGCGATAGAGTAGTCATGAAACAAAGCTACAAGCATATGCTTTTAGATGAATACAAGCAAATTGAACCGCTTGAAGATGACCGTAAAATGCTGGATGTTGTAATTACCATCAAAGGCAGTCAGGTTGTGGACTTGCGGATGATACCACTGAAATTTGAATGGAAAAAAAAGCGAGGCTGGGATTTATTAAACTACGATGCGAGGCCGATTGAAATCATCAAAGCGGAGGAAGAAGCAGAGCGTATTGCGAGAGAAAAACGCAGACAGGAGATGGAAAAACAAAGAAAAAAAAGGAGGAATGGTTACCGCTACTAAACAAGCCAACCGCGTTTGCCACCGTGCTTTATAAAGTTGACAATGTCTTTAATATATTCACTGTCTTCTTCTTCGTATTTTGATAAAATATCAGCTAAACGAATATCATTACTGGCAATTTCTTTGTAGAACAAACTGATTTTTTTAATTTCTTCTGGCTTCATTCCTGCACGCTTCAAACCGACTAAATTTGCACCAGAAACCTTTGAAGGAGTTGACAAAACTATTGCATATGGAGGAACGTCATTTGCGATGGCGCACATACCTCCAATCAACACATTGTGGCCAATATTTACAAATTGGTGCACGCCTGAAAGTCCACCAACAATTGTGTCGTGGCCAATTTTTACGTGTCCTGAAATGCCAACACAGTTTGTTAAAGTCACGCGGTCTTCCAAGTAGACATCGTGCGCGACGTGAGATGAGATGTATAAATAGCAACCATTTCCAACAACTGTTATATTTTTTGTATCAGCCAAGACATTCCCAACATTGCTTCCTCCATTTATAGTGCAATATTCACGGATAATATTGTTATCACCAATAGAAACACTGCTTTCCTCACCTACAAATTTGTTGTCTTGTGGATCAGAACCAATGCATGCAAACGGAAAAATGTGGTTGTTCTTTCCAATCTTGATATGACCATTTTTTCCATTTATGCAAACATTGTTTTTAAGCTTTGTGCCATCGCCAATTTCAATGTCGCCCTGCAATACACAGAAAGGACCAACCTCAACATTATCAGCAATCTTTACACTCTCATCAACAATCGCTGTAGAATGAATTTTCTTTGACATATCTTCAAACTATAACTCTTTTCTAAATGCTTTAATAGTACATTGCGCCACAACTTTATCACCAACTCGCGCAACACATTCGCCATTTAATAGAGGGTCATGAACTTTAATAACGTCTACTCTAAGTTGAAGAACATCGCCTGGTAATACAACATCTAAAAACTTAACCTTATCTATTGCTGCAAACATCAATACACCATTTGGTTTAACAAGAAATCTCCCAAGAATGCTTGCTGATTGTGCCAATGCCTCTAAAATTAACACACCAGGCATAACTGGATGATTTGGGAAGTGTCCTTGAAAATACCACTCATTTGCGCTAATGCACTTCTCGCATACTACAGAATTATTTTTTACATCAAGATGAACAACTTTGTCAATCATCAAAAATGGCGGTCTCTGAGGAAGCAACCTGCAAATATCTTCATAACCAAATGACTTTTTATTGGCTAAGTCAGAAAAATCCGATAATCCATTTTCAATGTTCTTTCTTTTTGCCATGCCGACAGTCATATCAATATTATAAAATAAAAATCAAGGTTGAATTTCTAATAACTTGCAAATAATCTTCACAAATTCACATAAGAATATGCTTGATCAAAAGTTTAATAATTTATCATGTTTGTCGGCTATAAAAGAGGCATCTGAGATTGCAAAGTTTTTACCAACAATTGCAAATGCGTGGACTGATAATGCGGATTTCTTGTACCAAGATTTGCAGAATGAGGTTGAGGAACTGCTGCATGAGGTTAGTAAAGGACAGAACAACAAACAGCGCATTTTTGAAGAGCTTGGAGATGTAATATTTGTGCTTTGCAGGATTGCTAATTTGTTTGATATAGATGTTGAAAATGCAACCAAATACTCTGTTGAAGAATTAAAAAGAAGGTTTTTGTATTTGGAGAAAAAATATGGTGCTGACAAAATAAAAACAGCAAGTCAAGAAGAGTTTGTCAAGATTTGGAAAGAAGTAAAGAACAAAGATTGAATTTTTGTACGGCGCAACAATAAATTAAATATCCTCTTGCAATTTAAATTTTCAATTTCACAGTCCCTATGAATGGGTGATTAGCTCAGTTGATAGAGCATTTCCTTGACGTGGAAAGGGTCACAGGTTTGAGTCCTGTATCACCCACCATTACTTTTTGCCATTAAATATCTCAATTTTCCAATCACGCTTAATTATAAATGTGTAAAAGCTGGAAATGACTGTGATACTCAACATTATTGCCACCAACGCATTGAAGTTTGAATTCTTGATTGTTGGTCCAAGAAAGCTGAAAATACGTGTTAAAATGAAGAATATCAAAAAACTCTTCAATGAAATCTTGATGATATTGCTTATTCTGGACGAAGTGATGCACAATATGAAAGTCAAAAAGCAACAGACAATGGAGTTCATCAGACAGATAATGTCGTTGGTAATATCAAGGCGAGCTTGGCGCATGTTTTCTGTTTCTCCATTGGCATTTTTATTAGATAACACCAACTTGATGTTGTCATAAATATGCAATTTCAATGAATTCTCATACTTATGTGCACCACTAATGTTTGACATAAGCTTATCATTTGTCAACTCACTTTTCATAGTATATGACTGTTTGCCGCGTAATATTTCTCTCTGATGATTATAATACAACACATCGTGCATTATCCACTTTGATTTGTCAAGCTTTGCAACTTTAGCATAATATGTCTCACTAATTGCATTGTTTTTATATTTCAAAAATGTTGCATTACGGACGACAATTACATCTTTGTTTCCACCTTTATACGTTCCATTGACAACCATATAATCTCCTGCCTTTTTGCCATCAAAAATGTTAAACTTTGTTCCTATACTAACTATGCTCAACTTGTGTTCTTTTTTGTAAATTGACTGCAAATTACTATACTTCGCGACAAGTGGATGGAGAGCAAAAACTCTAACTGACCAGAATATCGCAAGAAAGACAATAATTGGCATGATGGTTTTCATTGATGTCATGCCAAAACTTTGTAGCATAGATAGATTGAAAAATCCCTTTGATCGAATGAAAAAAGTAATACATGCAAACAGTATGACAAACTCTGTCAATTTAAGTATTTGACAAGATGTCTCGCAGATGTTCTCCATAATCAAGAAGGACAAATTGTGTCCTCCATCTGTCGTAAGTCCTATTTGATTGAATGTTGCAAGAAGGATAAACAAGGCGCAAAACCACATAAGAAATTCCTTCCCAAAAGTGAAAAAAATATACCTGCTCACCTTGCTTGGAATAATAGCTGACAGCACTTTGCCTATAAATCTGTGTTTGTTAATTATTATATCTCCTGTCATGCCTATCTTGCTACACCCATTATTTGCAAATCTATAATTAGCAACTCTTGATTATCAAACGCTCTCTGATTAAAGAATGAAGTTGTTTGCATAAAGTTTTTGGTAAGAAATATCTTTATCTTATCCCCAGCGGAAAGACCTAACAAAATTTGTTCAATATATTCATTAAATTCTCCTGCGCCCATTCTAAACTTAAATGGTTTGATGTCCTTCAAGTTATCAACCTGTTTAGTGCTATTAAATGTCTCATAAAGCAACTGCCCAAGCCCATTATGGATACTCATATTTAATGCTACGATTGAATTGCAAATCACGGTATTTACAACATTAATGCTCTTTTCTGTGATGTATACTGGCACCCATGTCGGGAGGTTATCATAAGTATTCTTGCCTTTTTGGATTGGCAGTTCAATTTCATAGATATACTTTGATTTAAATTTCTGCCCTGATATTTTCTGTGGCATTGCAATAAATACCGCTTTTTCACCAACCTTCAACTTTGGAACTGCATATTGTATGAGTGGATATTTTTTCAATAACTCCAATGGCTCATTTCCGGGCACATATGTATATGGCTCTGGATTATCCATTTTTTTATCAATTCCTTTTTTCATTTGAATGTTGATTGATAATGGTTTTCCACATGCGATTGGATTTAGCTTTGCGTCTTCTACTCTGATATTATCATCAATCGGCCGTTTGAAGATATATGCCAAACTGTCTCCCGGCTCCTTATCAAAGATGCTTGTCCGTCCATTACTGCATCTCAAGATCTTGAATAAATCTCCTGTTTTGTAGAAATAATACATTGTCTTCCATGCATCTTGTATGGCCTCAGATGATGAGCGCAAATTTTCGGTGATTTTCAGTGCTGCGTCTCTGGTTGTTTCTTCTTCCTTCAAGCTTTTGAATTCAATATGGATAATCAACCCAAGAATAATTACCAATGATGTGAATTTGCATAACTTATCAAACAGTTTTTTTCCTCTGCGCTTCCATTTGGATTTGGCATCTTCAATAGTAACTTCTTTCTCTTCTTCTTTTTTAGCAACTTCATTATTTTTTGTTTTTACGTTATCGGTTGGCATGGCTATACATCTTCATCCACCACATTATCAAGATTATTTGTCACGTTGTCGTTATTATTCTTCCTCGCAAAAACAATCGCGCAAACCAGTGAAATATCTTTGTCTTGCTTGAATGTTCCGTTCTTCACAATAGAGTTATTAGGTATTTTATCTACAATTTCCCTGCCTGTGGCATAATCAATAATCTTCGTGTCATGACTTAATATCACACCATTTTCTAAAATAGAGCCGCGACCAACGATAATATTCCTCTCAATAATACATCCTGATTTTATCAGACAATCATCTTCTATTATAATCTGTGGAGTAGTCATTGGATTGGCGTTTTCTCCAAGACAGACATTATCACAAATGCAGCATTGGTTGCCAATATAAGTTCCAAAGCCAATGCTCGTCATGCAGCCAGTTTTTGTGCCATCGCCGATGTAGCTTCCTACATTTATAAAGGACAACATTATATCACTGTTCTGACCAATATACACACCTTGTCGGACAATGCTTCCTGGCACAACACGGATGTTCAAACTCATGAAAGTTGCACTGCTCCAACCATCAAACTTGTTTCCTATTTTATCAAACCATGTCATCGATGAGGTTGCGCCAAACCCAGCAATTGCACGGTTTTGTTCCAGAAATAACAGTGAAATTGCACTTTTAATCCACTCATTGACTTGCCACTTGTTTTCATCTACCTGTTCCGCAATTTTAATTGCGCCTTTATCAAGCAATCTTATTACTCTTTTGGCATCTTCAAGAGCAATACGGCGGTCAATTTTCTCCCCGCTTTTGACAAGTTCACATATTGTTTCAACAGATTGTTTTAGCCGTTCAACCTCATCTGCAAGTTGCTTTGCAAGATATTTCTGTCCGTTTGACATTATGTCATCAGGATTGTAATTTTTCTTTCTGAACCAGCCCACAAGAAGCAATACAAAACAGCCAACTTGATGGGTATATGAAAAAAATAAAAAGCAAATAGTCATTGTGATGTTGCGCTGGGCAGAGCGGGCTTGGCCGCCGAGCGGAGCCCGAGCGGAGCGAGGGCGGTGGAGCGAGGCGCAGCCAAACCGCGAGGGCGTGGCCGCGGGCGGCGCAACATTTATTTACTCTCATCTGCTATCTCATCAATGCAGTCAACGATTGTATTTCCTATCTTTTCAAATTCGGCCTTACCAAAACCTCTTGTCGTGCAAGCTGGCGTGCCTAATCTCACACCAGATGTAATGGTTGGCTTTTGTGGATCATTTGGCACAGAGTTCTTATTGCAAACAATGTTGTATTTCTCCTGCAGTCTGCGCTCTAATGCCAGTCCTGTAATGCCTTTGCTTCTCAAATCAACCAACATGCAGTGATTATCTGTTCCTCCGCTGACAATATCCACTCCTCTTGCCATGATTGTATCAGCTAATGTCTTGGCATTATCAATAATGTTTTTGCAATATGTCTTCCACTCTGGACGAAGAGCTTCTCCAAATGCAACTGCCTTTCCAGCAATGACGTGCATCAGTGGCCCACCTTGTATTCCAGGAAATACAGCAGAGTTCAACTTTTTCTCCAACTCCTTTGTCTTCGCCATAATCATTCCGCCTCTTGGCCCACGCAATGTTTTGTGAGTTGTCGTGGTTACTACATCAGCATAATCAATAGGACTTGGATAATATCCTCCTGCAATCAATCCAGCTACGTGCGCGATGTCGGACATCAAAAACGCTCCGCACTTGTCAGCAATTTCTCTGAATTTCTTCCAGTCAACAATACGAGAATATGCTGAAAAACCGGTGATAATCAGCTTTGGTTTGTGTTCCATAGCAAGTTTCTCTGCTTGGTCGTAGTCAATAAATCCATCACTATTTACACCATATCCAATGCAGTTAAACCACTTACCAGACATGTTAGCTTTTAGTCCATGTGATAAATGTCCTCCGCAGTCAAGTGATAATCCCAAAACTGTATCTCCAGGTTGAAGAAGCCCGAAGAATACCGCCATGTTTGCTTGTGCCCCAGAATGTGGTTGCACATTAACATATTCACAATCAAAGAGTTTCTTGGCGCGCTCTTGTGCAAGTTCTTCCACTGTATCCATGTTCTCGCACCCACCGTAATAACGCTTATGTGGATAACCCTCGGCATATTTGTTTGTCATGACCGATCCCATTGCCTCCAATACTGCCCGCGAGACAATATTCTCACTTGCAATCAACTCAATATGCTCGTCTTGCCGTTTTTGCTCTGCCACAATCGCATTATAAACTTCTCTGTCCTGATTATAGATATAGCTATCCTCACTTAATACTGCAAAATTCTCTAACATGGGATTGAAAAATAAAACTGAATGCGATTTTTGATAAGATTGGAAATTTAAATGTCAATAAGTTGATATTTGTGTTGCGTCAGCGCGGAGCGCGTTTGTGCGATGAGCTGGGAGGCGCGGGAGCGGCGACATAAGAGCGAGGAGCGAAATACAAACCGCGAGGGCGTGGCCTCGGGCGGCGCAACAAGAAAAATTGCAATAACGTTTTGTTGTGATATAATAAGCAAGGTTTAGCGCATTTTTATGTCAACAATGAATAAAAATGAATTGGAAAGATACGGCATAAAATATACGAGTAAAGGAACGCCGTACATGTTGACAAATTTTTTATTTAGAGATCATGATGAGAATTATCAAGACATATGGCAGTATGACGTTGGAAAGGAGTACGATAAACTAAAAGAGAAATGGAAATATTTCCACAAAACAATGGAGAAACCATCGCAAGACCGACAAGAGTATAGAGTAACTACATCTATAATGTATAAAAATGGAGACAACTGGGAAAGAAATCCATTTGCGGATGCTGCAATAGGTTTTGTTTTTCAAGACGGATACAAATATAAACAAATGTTCATGCATAATATGCATTGTGGTGCCAGACCTATAAAATTGGATGAAAAAGGCAAATCAATAAAAAGTTGGAAAGGTAAGATGCCGAAGGAGATATGGAATGAAAAACAAAAAGAATATGAAACACAAGAATTAACTGATGAGACCAATGAAGGGTATGATGATTACTACGACAACAATAAAGATGTCAAATCTAATGAAACACAGTTTGTTGAAAAATCAATAGAAGAAGATAATAAAAGAAAGGAAGTGTTTAAAAAATACAATCAGGATGTTGAAGATTTTTTGGAAAACATTAAAAAATACAACAATGGGCAATGCAAAATTGCGCCAGGCACTAGAACGTTGGAAATTAATGAGAATTATAATATTACAGAAGGACGACCATGGATACGATTACATAACAATTGTGGCCGCCCAGAAATCTATCAAGACGATCTATACTTACGCAATAACAGTTTAACATTTCAAAATAACGAGTGTCACGTAGATGTGTGGCAGCCTAAAATTGCATCTTTGATAATCAATTTAACTGATAGAGATATTGCAGAGAGGGCATTTCGCTCTGTTAGAAATAATAAGAGGTGGATGCGTCTTAAACAAATCGCATACAGCATGGAAAGCATCATTAAATTTCAGATGGATGTATTAAAGAAGGACAGGATACTTTTCCGAGATGAGGAGAAACAGGCAATTGAGCCGCTAACTCTTGAACAATTTAAGAATAGAATTACTGATTTATGTATACAACACAACAATCAATGCAAGAACGAGGAAGAAAAAATTGATATGAGTAAAATGAATTGCATCGATAATATCGATAATCGATCTGCTAACTATGGCTCGCAACGTGGTTGTGCCAAGTACAAAAATAATGAATGTTGTAATATTTTTTGATATAAAATAATCATTGAAATTAAAAATCACACTGATAGCCA
>JAFSXL010000005.1 GCA_017444125.1 Rickettsiales bacterium
CATGCCCCTGCAAAGTTCTGGTTCTTGGCAATAAATTCTCCCTTCTTACCATGCCCCATATACAAGTCGGCTCTAACAACTCCTTTGATTGCACTTCCCGTGTCTTGCGCAATGCATAATCTGTTCCAGTCAATCCACTTATCGTCATCGTTGTTGTCCATGTCAACGATTGGCAGGTGTGTTTCTATCCACATTGGCACACCGTAAGGTATGAATTCAGGGTCAACTGCAATACTTCTTGACTGCACCAATGGTGTTCCTTGTGAGCCAAGTGCTGGGTCAAGACCTGACTTTCTGCTGAAAAACACGAATGAAGGACTTACGCTTGTTGCTTGCAAGGCCTCACTTGGATGTTGGTTAAGCCACTCAATTTGGTTATAATATCCAGTCACTGGGCAGAAACCAGGATTGTTATTCAAGAATTCACTGTATGACACAAATGGTTGGTTGTTCTTTCCTGCAAAGCTAAATCTAAATGACTGACCTCCTTCGGTAATACCAATTCCCGTTCCTTGCACCTGCATGAAATATACATCCATTGGGTTGCTCGCCCACGCCAATTCAAGTCCTCTTCCACTCAACACACCAGCGTTTACTTCCGCTCTGGTTGGGCATTTTGATTTATCTGTGCCCTTGCATTCTGGTGGAAGTGCATAAATTGGATACCAGTATTTATCACTCCTCTCTAATGAGATTGGTAACTCCCAGATGTAATATCCAGTAAATTTGCTGTTATCTTTTGCCGCTGCGGCATCTTGCACGCGGAATGGTGAGAAGTATCTCTCAAAGAAGGCCTTTGCAAAGCCAGATTTGTAGTATTGTGATCCGATGTCGCAGAGTTCTCTCCAATCACTTTCTGTACCGATTGAGATTGTCTTGGATTTTACCTCCTTGATGCCACTCTTGAATGCCTTACAGCTTTGCAGGAATGTGTATAATGCGTCCTTGAAGTCATCACCGTGCCAATCTTCAAGGTAGGTATATGCAGTTTCTGTGAATTTCATCTTGCCGCGCGTGAATGACCTGACATTTTTCACACACTGTGAGCCAGCAGACGAATTGACTACACCATCATCAATGATGTCCGCCATCAAGCTTGTGTTTGCTGCACGACAAAGCCCAAGCTCACCCATTAGGTCTTTTCTGTCAAATGGTAAAAGTTGTGATGTCAAACGGTTTTGTGTGAAAATTTTACGTCCATTTGCTGTCTTTTGTCCCACTGCATTTGCATCACTATTGATTTGGAACTCAATGTCCTCCAAGAACATAGACTCTTCCATCGTCACAGATGACAAGTTAGTGTTGATATATGGTTTTGTCTTGCCGACTTTTACTCCACCTTTTTTGTTGGCAATGTAGTAATATCCCTTTTTCAGCATCTTTTTTGTAGGGCCGGAGTATGTTCCGATTGTTCTATATCTCGTGTCAAAGCTATCACTCGCACAGCCAGCCAATGGTAATAAAACCAATGATAATAATAAAACATTGTTAAAACAACTTTTGCATGTCTGCAATCTATTTTCCACCATCTGCCACATCATCAAATTCCTCAATTTTGCTGATAAACCAAGTTGCATCCTTCTTGCCAAGAGTGTGGATAAAACTCCACTTCTCACAGACATTCACAATCTCCTTTTTGTCTCCATCAATGACTTTTCCATCTTTGTCTGTGGTGTAGTTTATTTGTTGCATCTTGAACTTCATGTCAATGCAATATTGATTTCCAAGTTTAGTTATGTCAGCAATTTTGGCCTCATCAAGGGATACAAGCACGATGTGATTTCTGTTCTCTCCTGCAAATGATGCCAGCACCGCTGCTGCCAACTCACTTGTCATTAATTGTTTTATCTCATCCTTTTTCTGTTCCTCGTTAGCCTTGATGACCGTCTCCAAAACCTTTGTTGCAATGCGCTTGAACCTATTCAATGTGAACCCACCAATTTCATTACGAAGACTATTTGCATGCTTCAAAGCTTCTGTGTTCAAATAGTTGTAATCTCCGCTTTCAAGTTCACTTTTTTCTTTTTCCTCCTCCTCCTCATGCACCTGTTCGGCATCCTTTATTCTTCTCTTCTTCTCCCTTCTTGTTTCGTTGCCATATCCAAACATCTCGTCATCATACTCATCACCGAGCATGGACTTCAACTTCTTGAATAAGAAAAACGATATAATTGCAAGAATTATTATTTCAATCACAGCAAACCAGTTAATCAGCAGTATATGAAAAATAATTGTCAAATAGAATATTTAGAACAAAATACTCTTTCAAATGTTAGTGCTAAAATAAGTATGCAAAAAGTTTTTATATGAAGAGGTATTTTAATTCAATTAAAGAAGTTATAGGTAATATAAAAAATGATTGAAAAATATAACACGGTTGACTTTAAAGTTTAATATTAGAAAATTAACTGATAGTTTATTTATATGAAAATTAGCAAGTTATTTTTTGGACCAGAAATAAATAAATTCAAGCAATCATATACGCTTGTTGAACTGTCAATGGTTATATTAGTTTTATCATCAATGATGGGAACACTGATGGTTGGAAAAAATATAATTGATAGGGCAAGAATGCAAAGAGTGATATATGAGTTTGATTATTACGAAAAAAGTTTCCATCAATTTTATGACACTTATAAAAGTGTTCCAGGTAGTTTAAGTTATAGAAAGTGCTCAAAACGATCTGTTTTTGCGCAATATAAAAATACCAAATATAATAATTTCTGTAATTGCATAGCAGTAAATGAAGAACAACTTGTTTCTGATCGAATAATTTATGGGTGGCTGAACTATTCTTTATATTCTGTTGTTTCTCAATTGTATACTTCAAAGTTGATAGATAAAAAACCAAAGATTTTAGGAGAATATCAGGAAGATGGGGATTTTTGTCCTTACAGTTCGTCAAGTATTGGAAACAAGTTTTTAGTTGGTCATTGGAATACAAATACAGACACCGCATTGCAATCTTCATTTGATAATAATGCTTGGATACAGATAACTGGATATAATTTTGAAAAAATGAATCTTTCTGGCGAAACAATGGAACATTATAAAAAATTTGCCAATGCTAATTCAAACACTTATTTTAACGGCAATGCACCGCATGAGTTTGATGATGAAAATTTTTTGAAGGAATTAGATCAAAAAAATGCGATTGTTTTATATTCATATGATGAAGGTTTCTCGTTTGATTTTAGTCAGGCATTTAGCTCTGGGAGGTTAAAACGTTCTCAAGTTGGAGTATTGAATTCACTTGTTGCAAATCACATTGACATAAAATTTGATGATGGAAGACCTGGAAGTGGGAGAATTTTAGCTCTAAAAAGCGGCAATGCGCATTATGATAGTATTGAAATGAGAGAACATATGAAGCATTGTTATGATAGAAGGGCAGACAAGGTCAGCGAGGCATATTATAACGACTCAACTAATAGAAAATATGGGTGCAATCTTATATGGGTTCTCAATGATGTGAGAAGATAATAGTTGCATAATAAAATCTTCCTAATACAAACACCACAAACAAGTATGGGTTATAACAATGCACCAAGCTTTGAGAACTTGGTGGTGTTTGATATTGAGACAATTCCGGACACCGATTTGGCTGGCGAGCTGTGCGATTTGTCCGCCGAACAGGCGGCTGCGATGTCCCTTCCAGAGCTGCGCGAGGCCATGGCACAATATCACATTGAAAAGCATAACGGCAATGCATTTTTGCGCCAGCCATTTCACAGAATTGCGTGCATAAGTTTTCTACTTGCGGAGATTACAAACAACTTTGGACGCGAGCAATATACATTCAAAAAGCTGGAAAGTTATAGCGCGTTCAATGCAACAGAGGAGGAAGTTGTGCGCAAGTTTTGGAAGCTTTTGGAGGTATCAAAACCGCGCATTGTGTCATTCAACGGGAAGGTTTTTGACATCAATGTTTTGAAATGCAAGGCCTTGCAATACGGCATTGATTGCAGTTGGTATTTTAACTTTGGCGGCAAGTTTGACAGCTATGAATATCCATATGCCGATGCGCACTTTGATTTGTTGCGGAAATATGGGGAATACACTCTTCATGAGATGTGTATTGCACTTCATATC
This sequence comes from Rickettsiales bacterium, assembly GCA_017444125.1. GTDB lineage: Bacteria > Pseudomonadota > Alphaproteobacteria > Rickettsiales > Deianiraeaceae > UBA4311. The sequence continues at coordinate 4,093 of JAFSXL010000005.1, forward strand.
CCTTGCAAGCTTGGCGTAGATGGATCACATGTTGCCGAGTATTTTGATGATGGTAAGTTCAATGAAATCCGTGAATATTGCGAGACAGACGTTTTAGCAACTTATCTTGTGTATTTGCGCATGGCATTCGTTCAGGGATGGATTGACAAGGACGAGTATAATAATTGTGTCAAGACAGTTGAGGGACACCTGCAAAACACTAACAAAAAAGGATTAAAGGAATTTCTTAACGAGTGGTATAGGTTAAATCCGAATGGATTAGTAATGTAATATTGTGCCTCCAGAGGCCACACAATTGCGTTTTTTAAATCCTCACTCAACCCGCATCGCGCAACTATAAAATCTTCAACATTTCATTTGCAAATAAAAATACAACTTTTATCATTCTTATGAGGGGTCATGGCTCAATTGGTAGAGCATCTGTATCGCATACAGAGGGTTGTGGGTTCGAGTCCCATTGACTCCACTTGTTGTTTATGAGTGGTGGAAACAGTGCATTTGAAGCAGGTGGAAATGCAATATCTAGTCCTATCGGTGACGCAATGGGAATGAGTTTTCCGGGTTTAAAACTCACGAGCGGGAATGTATCCATTTTCGGTACACCAATAGCACAAAACAGTTTGTTGGATAAAAGTGTAGCAGAGATGGCAACGGCACGACTTGATAATAGTGGTTTCAAGCTTGTTCAGGGTTTTGGCCAGACAAACCTTGCAGAAAATATATCAGCTGGTGTCAACCAGATATCAAAGGGCATCAATATGAACAGTAGAATTGGAGCTGGTTTCGGGCAATCACTTGGAGGCTAAACCTTCAAGATCTCCTCCTCTTTTTTCTTTGCTTGTTTGTCAATTTCGTCCACAGAATTGTCGGTGAACTTCTGAATTTCCTTCTCCAAACGCTTCTGCTCGTCCTCAGAAATCTCGCTATCTTGCTTCATGGTTTTGACTTTATTCATCGCGTCTTTCCTCGCATTACGTATTGCAATCTTACCATTTTCAGCAAATTTTCCCAAAATTTTGACAAACTCCTTGCGGCGATCTTCCGTAATTTTTGGCATCGTAATTCTTATATGTGTCGCCTCGTGAATAATTCCAACTCCGAGATTGGCCTCTTGTATTGCCTTCGTAATGGCTTTTGAGTTGCTCTTGTCAAACGGTACAACCGATAAAGAAAAGTTGTCAAGTACACTCACTGTCGCAACCTGACGCATATCCATAAACTGGCCGTATGCTTCCACCTTGATTGAGTCCAGAAAATCAGCTCTCGCGGCACCAACATGCAATGTCGCAAACTCCCTGACAGTGTGCTCCACAATGCCCGCCATTTGTTTTGAAACAGTGTTTAGATCAAAAGTCATACATCAAACAGAAATAGTACTTTTTCGTGAATATAGCGCCGCGACAATCATCTTCGTTATATTAACAGCTGTGAAAATGGAACACATAATTCCTAAAATCAGCGTAATTGAAAAGCCCTTGATAAAGCTTCCACCAAATCCAAACAGCGCTACAGCTGCTATAACAGTGGTCACATTTGAGTCAATAATTGTGCTTAGCGCCTTGGCAAACCCGTTCTGAATTAGGTGGTTTGTCTGTGTAATACCCTGGCGTTTCAGTTCCTTCATCTTCTCGTAAATTAATATGTTCGCGTCAATCGCCATGCCTAACATCAGCACAAAACCAGCAATTCCTGGCAGCGTCAGTGTTAATCCAAAAATCGCAATTATCGCAAGTGTAAAAAGAAAGTTCAAACCGAGTGCAAACATTGCCACGGCGCCAAGCTTTTTGTAGCGCAAAATTATAATCATTGCAACCGTTGCAAGCCCTATTATAGTAGCCAAACCTGCCTTTGACAAAATATTCTTATCAAAAATTGAGCTCAAATGCCTATCGTTGATAATTGTTATCCTTGCCGGCAACGACCCCGAGCGCAACAGCACTGACAAGTCAGCGATCTCCTCGCGCGTAAAGTTGCCAGTTATGGAGCCGTTTCCGCTCAAAATCGGTGTCGTAATTCGCGGCGCCATCAGCACTCTTCCGTCAAGCACAATCGCCAGCAGCGAACCAATGTTGTTGCGGGTTATGTCCCCAAATTCCTTTGTCCCCGCCGAGTTCATCCTGAAATTTATCGCATTCGTCAGGCCGTCCGTATACGGCTGCACATTTGTCATGCAGTCGCCGTTCAAAGTTGGCTTTTGCTCCATTAAATAGTAGAATTTTTCGCCACCAGTATTCCTTGCACCATATTCCTCATAAACCACATAGTCCTTTGCAATTTTGTCAGGTTTTTTGACAAAAATGTGACGCCGATCCATCAGATGGAAAGTCAATTTTGCAGTCGTATTTATAACCCTTTTTATCCTGCTAATATCAACTCCCTGCGGCACCAAAAGCACAATTTTGTCCGCGCCATAACGCTGAATTGAAATTTCCTTCACGCCAACGCCGTCAATACGGTTTTTCAAAATCGCAATGGCTTTATCAGTAGCATCAGAAATAATATTTTCCTTCAAGTTATCGCTCAAAACCACATCAAAAACGAGCTTTTCATCACTCTTGGAAACAATATTTGTATTGATATTTCCCATGTTTTTTCGCAGCTCGCCGAGCACATTTTTCACTTTCTCCTTGTCGCCAGAGACAACCACATTAACACCATCTCCATTATCATTCTTTGTCTTCTTGGCTGCACAATTCAACTTCTGTTCGTCGCAAACAATCTTTATCGTTTCAATGTTGTTATCTAAATACTCATCAATCACGCCACTACTGTCAATCGCAACTGTCAGTTGATTTCCGCCAACAATATCAATACCAAAACTGATTTTTGGCAGCCATTTTAGCTCGCTCTTGCCCCTGCCATAGTAGCTAATATTGGCCGCAAAAACCGCAATGCTATATGCAACAATAAAGAACAAAAAGCTACACTTGACCGCCTGCCAAGCTCTCTTCCACCTTTGTATTGCTCTATAATTAGCCATGCGCGCACCAATCAATTATCCTCCTTTTTGTTGTCAACATTTTCCGTTGCAATCTCATTTTTCCTTACTGACATCTTAATTACACGGTTAACCTCGGTTTCAAGCACCTTGAAGTGGTATCCGTCAATATCAAACTCCTCGTCCTTCACAGGAATATGCTCTATTTCATTAATCACAAAACCACCAATGCTTGACACCTCTTCGTTCTCAAAGTTGCTCCCGATATTCTCATTTGCATCATTCAAATTCATTTCAGCATCAATAATAAAGCTGCCGTCATCGCAGTACAGACACAAATTTGGCACGTCCTCGTTGTTGCTCTTGATGTCTCCGACAATTTCCTCAATAATATCTTCCAGAGTGACCACCCCCATCACCCCACCATATTCATCAACAACAAACGCCAAGACATTTCCACGCTCACGAAACTCCTGCAAGTGGCTTCTGATGCTTGCATCGCCCGGCAAATACCAAGGTTCGTGCAGTATTGACCGAATGTCTATCTTTGATATGTCTTTATTTTTATACAGTTCACTCATCAAATCGCGAATATGCAGCACACCAAGCATCTTGTCATCGGACTTGTCGTAAATTGGTATCTTTGAGAACTGTGTTTTCATGACTTCGTCCACAATCGCTTGCGCGCCAATGTTTATGTCAAGCGCAAACATATCGCTACGGTGCGTCATTGTGTCCTTCAGGTCAACGTCATCCATCTGTAAAACGCCGCTCAACATGTCTTTTTCCTCGCCTTCCAGAGCACCTTTTTTGTGATACATCTCCACCGTTCCAAGAATGCTTTCGTTTGCGTCCTCATTTTCTTCTTCATCATGGATATTCAAAATTTTCACCATGAGATTTGTCATTTTATTCATTAAAAATAGCACTGGCATTAGTGCTTTTGACAACAAAACAAATAGTGGCGCAAAGAACATTGCAAACCGCGTTGGCTGGCGAACTGCAATCATTTTAGGGAATACCTCGCCAAAAACAAACACCAATATTGTCATTATGATTGTTGACAACAGAATTCCTATCTCGTCCCACTCACCAAACATGTCAGCGAACCACACAGCAGACAGCGACGAGGCGGCTATATTAGCCATGTTATCGCATAAAAGTGCAATACTTATCACCGTGTCCTTCTTGGCAAGCAGCTTTAATGCAATTCCAGCCCTCTTATTACCATCTTGGTTTAAGCGGAATAACTTCTCTTCCGGAGCAGATACAAAGGCCGTTTCAGCAAGGGAACAAAAAAAAGAAAGCGCTATAAGTAAAATTATAGAAATACGTAGTCCAGTCGGGCCCATAAAATATTAAGCACAAACTTGATCGTTCTGATCAAACCTTAATTTCAAGGCTTTCACCAGTGCACTCACATGCCTTGAAACAGATTTTTTACTGAACAAATTATTCTTTGTAGCAATCATTGCAACGCTCTCGTAGTTGACAACCGCATCCATTCCTTCTTTGTATGTCTTACAAGCTGCTACTGCCTCCTTGGCTTTACGGTAAAATGTGCGAACCTTGCTCTTCTGTGCCGCATTTGCAACTGTTCTCTTCTCTGTTCTTCTAACGTCTTTTTTTGACGACTTCAAATTTGCCATACGGCTTATAGCAGGGAAGATTTTATAATTGTCAAGGGCTATTTTTCACTGTTGCGCTGCCCGAGGCCACGCCCTCGCGGTTTGTATTTCGCTCCTCGCGTTGCTCCTCGCACAAACGCGCTCCGCGCCGCGCAACAACAAAAATACATTGAAAATAAAAAACATCGCTCTACAAACAGTCGCGCACTTGTAGCTCAACTGGATAGAGCGTTTCCCTCCGGAGGAAAAGGTTGCAGGTTCAAATCCTGTCAAGTGCACTCAACGAGCCACGTAAAATCTACTATTCCTGCCAATACTTTCTTCATTCTCGCCATTTATTTTCTTTACATCAACAGCGATTTGTTTTTTTTCATCAAAATCAATATCAGCAACAACCTTGTTTTTGTTCACACCAAGAAAGTCCGCCGCATCATCCAAAAGTTTATTAATATCTATCTCATCCTCTTTCTTGTTGATAATATTATATTCCCTAACACTGTTACCGATCAGGTTCATAATTAATCTGTCTCGCTCGTATTTACTGTTTGCACCAATCAAAACCGCAAAAATTTTCTCATTCATGCCATATTCACCCCACGCAGCAATGTTATAGCCAGAGGCAGCAATATAACCAGTTTTATTACCTTTAAGACCGGATGCTTTCCGTTGTATAACAGTGGTTTTCTCATAAAAATCATCATTTGAAAGATAGTCAGTTATACCAAACAATTGCGATAAATTAGGAAAATCATGCACCAGACGAATGCTCAAATTTACCATATCACGAGCTGTAGAAAAATGGTTTTTGTCAAAAAGTCCATGAGGATTTGCAAAATGTGTCTTTGTCATTTTAATTTTCCTTGCATACTCATTCATGGTTTCAACAAAATTACCAACACTTTCCGACACCTCAATGGCTAAAATTGTAGACACCTCATTTACCGAGTTAACAATCATTTTCAATAGCAGATCATAAATTGTCACATCTTCATCCTTATCAAAATATCTATAAATACCATAAGTTGCATATTTATCTTTGTTGATCTTGTCATAAAGTCCAATTACTCCTCTTTGTATAGCAGCGAACACGACATATGCAGTCATCATTTTTGTAAGTGAAGCCGGATAAATTACAGTGTCTGGATAGTATGATTGTAATATCTGACCGTTTTTTGAATTCACTACAATTGATGATGTAAAATGCACATTCTCTTCATAAGCAAAAGCATAGCTTCCACGTGCCAATGCAAACAAAAATATCAAAACAAGCAATTTTAACCTCATTATATTAAGCCGCACATTGTTTTTATTTTTAGCACCAAGTTATCCATATCATTCAATGGAACAGGTTTGAAGTCATCAAGTTTATCAAGATTTGTCGTCAGAGGCCTTGCGCAGCCATCAGAAATAACGTCATTGTAGAACAATTTGTATTTATACGAATGCTTGCCATCATAATAAATATAGACAGGTTTGCTCTGCGACATCAATTCACTTTGGTCTACAATTGAATTCCCAGTGATAATATAGAACTTTGACCAATCCATGAATGCAACTTTTGGGCTCTCGTTTGGATTGACAGCTTTGACATAAAGATAATAATTGCAATCAAGGTGTTTTTTTATCATATCTATTGCACTTTTTGAAACACCCTGGTCAACAGAAATCAAAAGCGGCATTTTCATGTTGTGAGAAATTGTGTTTATCGTAATTGCAAACTTTTTTGCAATCGTAGGCGTCATCTTATATTGCGTTGTGTCGCGACCAACAAACACACCAATAAACTCACTGTCCCACGTCTCCCTAATTTTCTTATACTTCTTATCCATTTCCTCCGCAACCTTCTTGTCAAGTGGCTCACAGAAGTGTCCGCGATAGCGAATGGTATTTTTGCACGGAATAACACTTCTTCCGTGATGTGGGCGCAATAGTGCATCAATACACTTCCAAGTGTATCTCGGATTACCAATCTGTATCAGCTTTGCATCTGGGTAAGAGTTCTTTTTCAGATGTTTGGCATAACGTATCATGTTTTTTCCGCAAGTGACAATTATGTCGCAGTATTCAATGTCCCTGAACCCGTCATTGTGCTTTATCAGTAGCCAAACTGGGATGAAAAACAACAACCAAGAAGGTAGATTTATTAGTATATTAAAATATATGTTTTTTTGATATACAATGCCATCTTTGCCAGCCAGCGCGTTAGCCAACATTATTGTTTGTGCATTATCCAATCTACTATGTCTTCTCTGCCCTAACAACGCAATAACGCGCAAACCATCGCCGTCCTTCCCCATAAATCAAACAATCAAACTAAAAGAACAAAAACCTTCTCTTCTTTTTTTTCAAATCTTTTTTCTTGCCTTTCTTATTCCTGAAATCATCATCATAATTCCGTTTGTCTCTTCTGAAATTACGTTCACCACGATCGTCTCTTCTGTCTCTTCTTTCACCTCTGTCGTTCCTATCACGATTTTCAAAATTCCTTCGTCCGCCTCTATCTCCCCTCTCATATCTTGGTCTTTCAGGTCTTTCAAAGGCAGAGTTTTCCTCCTTAAGCTCATAACCTTTATCCGCTCCGGTAGCTTGGTCAACCGCCTTCATTGAGAACTTCAAGCGGCCTTTTTCATCCTTGCCAGTGTATTTCACCTTCACTTTATCACCCTCTTTTACGAATATCGTTGGGTCAGCAACTTCACTCTCCGAGAGTTCACTGATATGCACCAAACCCGTTCTGTCAAAGCCAATGTCAACTATTGCTCCGAAGGCCAAAACGCTCTTGACTGTTGCATCAAAAACCTTGCCGAATTCAATATTTCCAAGCACACCGTCAATCATCTCCTTTGTCATACTCGCTTGCTCATCATTGTTAGCAAACACAGTCACCAAACCGCCTTCGCCGATGTCAATTTTTGAGCCAGTTGTCTCGCAAATTTTCTCGATTGTCGCACCCCCCTTCCCTATCAATTCAGGAATTTGTTTTTCTGTGATTTGAATATTGATAATTTTAGGCGCATTAGCGTTCAAACCGTCTCGTGGAGCATTCAAGGCCTCCATCATCTTTGACATGATATGCAAGCGCGCCCTCCTCGCCTGAGCCAACGCATCGCGCATGATTTCCATGGTTATGCCAAACGTTTTGATGTCCATTTGTAGCGCCGTAATTCCCTCGGCCGGGCCAGCAACTTTGAAGTCCATGTCGCCGAGGTGATCCTCATCCGCCATAATGTCTGTCAATACCGCATAGCCACTATCCTCCTTGATAAGACCCATTGCGACACCCGCCACGGGCGCTTTTAGAGGTACTCCCATGTCCATCATCGCCATGCAAGAGCTGCAAACAGTGGCCTGAGAGGTTGAACCATCGCTGCTCGTAATCTCACTCACGACACGAATTGTGTATGGAAACTCCTCTTTTGAAGGAATGACTGGCGCAAGCGCTCTACGAGCCAAGTTTCCGTGTCCCAACTCACGGCGTCCTGGTGCTTTTGGAGGCGTTGCCTCACCTGCAGAATACCCTGGGAAATTATAATGCAATATAAATCTCTGCGACATTTCAGTAGCTGTCAAGCTGTCGCTTTGCTGTTCGTCATCAGAAGTTCCAAGAGTTGCAATTGCCATTGACTGCGTCATGCCCCTTGAAAAGACAGCAGAACCATGCACCAGCGGCAGCACGCCTACTCTGACCTCTATTGGCCTGACCTCATCCAATCTTCTTCCGTCAATACGCACTTTGTCCTTTAAAATCTGGTTACGAACAATGTCACTTTGCAGTTGCTCATACATCAAATTTATGTCAACATCGTTCATTTCAACTGGCTCGCCGCCCTGGAAAACCAGCTGTTTATTTGCCTTTGTGTCAGCACAACACTCGCAATCTTCGCATTTTCCTTCCTTACATTCCTTGCATTTGCACTTTGCATTGCACTTGCCTTTGACACTTTTGCACGCTTTTTTACTGCATTCGCACTCGGCTTCACAAGGTTCTTCTGCAACGAAATTTTTCAACTCCTCCTTCAAATTTACCAAAATTTCCTTGATTGCAGCATGGCGCTCCTGCTTATTTTGTATCTTAAACGCCTCCACGACTTTGTCCTTTACCAATTCACAAATTTTGTCATACAACTTTGTTCTGTCGCGTGGCTCAAATATTACCGCCGGTGCCTTGCCAACTTTGGCCGCAAAGTCCTTAATTTGCTCCACCGACAGATTAATAACATCCTGCGCCTTCGCAATTGCACCCAACATTTCGTCTTCTGTCAAAATTTTGGCCTCACTTTCAACCATCAAGACAGCATTAGTAGTACCCGCAACCACGATGTCAAGCTTGCTATTTTTCATCACATCTGTCGTTGGATTTACGATGTATTTTCCATCAACATATCCAATACGACATGCACTGATTACACCCTGCGTTGGCAATCCGGCTACTGCTACAGCAGCCGAGGCACCAACCATTGCCACGATGTCTGGCTCATTTTTGCCGTCATATGACAGCAGCGTGCAGACAATTTGCGTGTTTCTGTAATATCCGTCCACAAAAATTGGGCGAATTGGCCTATCAATTAGACGTGAAATCAATATCTCGCGCTCGCTCTGTTTGCCCTCTCTTTTGTAGAAGCCACCAGGAATTTTCCCGCATGCATAGGCCTTTTCAATATAGTTGACAGTCAGTGGAAAAAAGTCAGTGTCTGGACTGTCCTCTTTTGCTGTGCAAACAACGCACAAAACAACTGTATCTCCGCATCGTGCGACAACCGAACCATCTGCCTGATTGGCCAAAAAACCTGTCTCCAAAGTGATTGTTTTATCACCAAATTTGACTTCTTGTGTGTAAGTCGTGAACATAAAAAACTTCAATTAAATTTAATTTAAAGTAAATGAAAAGCAAAAACTGTAAAAGTCAAGTGAAAATATGATTACTAAAACAAAGTATCTTGGGTTTTATTTTGACAAGCATTACCCCCACCACCCCTCTTTTTTATCTCATCCAAAATGTCATTCTCTTTAAAATATGTTTTTACAATATAGAGATCGTTTGAAATTGCCTCAGAAAGCGCCATTTTATTCTTATAATTCTGCCTCTCACGAATAAATCTTATCAAATTTACCTCAACATTTTGACCAACCAAATCACCCTTCATTCCGTCTACAAAATGCAGTTCAACTGACTTATTTTTGCTGTCAATGAACGCAATGCACTTAAAATATTCCTCGCCAATTTTTGCAATAGATACATACGAACCGGAACGGTTTTTAACATTTTTAACCCATATTTTAGCAGTTGGGAAACATGTCGTGTCATCCTTTAAATCAATTTCTAAAATCCTTCCTTCAAACACATTGTCATTTGCAACATGCGCGCTCATGTACTGATTTAGCTTATTCATCTGCAAATAAAAACGGTTGTAGACAATAGAAAGACACCTTTTGTACTCCGTTTGTCCCGTATCTTCAACGCCGTTTTTCTTTTTGCCAAACATACTAAACCACTGCCTTAATCAAATATGGTTGTTTACTTCCATCTTTTAGCCACCAGTCATTGACATTATAACGCTCGCATGGACCACCGTTGGCCGACACACAAGGGCTCTTCAATTGCTGGTCATAGTCCCTCTTCCCAAAAATTGCACACGCCGACACCGACATGACAAATAAGAATAGAAATGCATGTTTCAACAATACGCGAACCATCAAAGATAAGTCAGAAATATTATTTTTATTTGTCAAGTTTTACTAACGACTAATCTGCATCGTATCCAAATCAATCTTCTGACCTGCATACAGCTTGAAAACCACATATTGTTTGCCGTCAACGTCTGTAAAAATGTGATAATTGTCCGCATATGCATACTTCCTCTCCTTAAAGAGCTTAATATTTTCCAAATAAGCATCTGAAATGGTATTCAACAAGAAAATAATGCTATTCTTATTAACTTTCAAAATAGTCGTATCATCTGTTAACTTTTGCTCTGTGTCATTAGTGATAATGTTATTATTTATCTTGCATTTCCAGTCATCTGGGCCATTGTAGAACAGGTAGTAAATTTTCATCCAATTTGCAATAGCAACATCCTTTTTCTTCTCTGACTTGTCTTTTTTTAGCTTTTCAACTTCTTCATCAGAAAGAACATCGTAGCTTCTTAACGTGTCCTTGATGTTGTAAATCTCGTCTTCATCCTCTATAAAACCTGGATTTTTATACTTAGTATTGTTGTAATCAATATTTTGGGTTTTCTTTTTATCAAAATCAGTGAATAGTTCATTTAACAAGCCACCAAAGTCCTTGCTTGATATTTTTCCGCTTTTTAGCGCCTTTTTAATTTCACTTCCATCACTTGTTAAATCTTTAGCAGCTTCAGTAAATTGTTTTATCTTTTCGGATGTCAATTTATTCGCTTGTGTAATAATGTTGTTGCCCATGTCTGTTAACGAATTCAATTTTACGCTCTCATTTTCGCCACGACCAACAAGATTATTCTCATTGTTATTCAACGCATTATTTGCTGAATTCTCAATGCTTTGCTTTGCATTTTGAGTTAGTTCCTCAAGTTGCGATAATGGACTTGCAAACACATTTTCACTCGTCAACATTAAGCTAACTAACAGCAATGTGAAACAACTAATTTTCTTATACATAACTACTTTTTAAGATATATCCACTCAAGCTCTATATTGCAAACTAAACGATTATCAATCCATGTATTTTTACTTTTTCCCTTGAACCTAAAATCGTAAAGTATTGTTTTAACGTCATCACTGGCCGACTTAATTGATATATTCCTCACAATCAATTTTCCCGGGAAAATACTATCCAACGTGGCAATAACTTTGTAGACAACATACTCATAGTCAGCACTGAACGAGACCTTCAAAAGTCCACCATCAACTGTGGCTTTCTCATTCTGTCCTTCAATCCCCTGAATACTGCTCGTGAACGAAGATATATCTTTTATTACATTTATATCACTTGACGAAGACAACGTCATGGCAAAGTTTGCATATTCATTTAGTGCGCTCATCCTAACGGCGCCATTTGGCAGCTCAACACCATAATTATTTTTCTTCATCTTTGCGACAATATTGTTGACGATTTCCTGTTTGTTGACGTCAGAGTAAAATTTAATCACCTTTGGATCAAGATTATCGGATGTTTTGGCCGCCTTAATAGTGCTAATTGCGCCATCCATTTTTTTGTATGACAAGTTCAGCGAGCTGATTTTTTCTCTAATGCTGCCCAACTGCTTATCCTGCAACATCACACGCGCAACAGATAAAACCTGAATTAAAGCCAAAGATAAAATTGAAATTGCTATACAAAACCCTAATATAAAAAGCCGTTTTTGCTGGACTGTGCGCTTTCTCAAAAACTCAAATGCCATCTCAAAATCATTAACCTCTCATGTTCACTATATCAAGAATTTGTTTATTTACAACTGCTTTTTCTTCATTTCTTTGCGCAGCTACCATTTTCTCTGCCAAAACCAATGCATTTTGTCCGTAATTATTCTTAATTGTTGTATTTGCACCTGCCTTAATAAGACCCCTGACTGCTTCAATATTACCAAATTCAATAGCCCTCATCAGTGGTGTATATCCGCACAAATCTTGACTATTGACGTTAATATCAGGGTGCCTAATCAGCATGTTAAACATGTCATCGGAGTTCCTGCCGTCAACTCTTGCCAAGATATGCAAAGGCGTTGCGCCGGCCGAATTCTCCAAGTTTGGATTGGCACCATGTTCCAACAGTGTTTTGAATGTTATAAAATTATCATTTTTGGTTGCAATTAATAGCAAGCTCTCACCATTGCTGCACTTGCGGTTCACAACATTTGATGCGTAATGTGCTTTTTCAAGCTCTGCATTCAGTGCGTTAATGTTGTTTGTTTGTGCATATATGCATGTCCCAGTGTCGTTTGCAGAGTTGGCGTCAACATATTTATTTCCATTTGCCTGATTGATTAAATCCTTGGACTTCATGCTGACATCTTGCTTGCCTCTCTTGCCCCTGCGCTTGCTTTTTTTAGCTGTTTTTTTTGTGACTGGCTTGAAGTATTCCGTAAAATCATTGTTTGCATCCGCCGCGCCAGCAATATTAGTGCCTTCTGCAAGCATGCAAACAGCCACACAAGCAACAAGCAACTTTAAATTAAAACACCTCAATGACATAAAATGCCTGTCTAAAAATTGCAAATCAAAAATAATTGTCAAGAGGTGCTATTTGACGTCTTCCATCACCTTAATCAAATTACATCCATTTTTACTTGCAGTTTGATTTAGATAAAGTCCATTACTGTCATAACAAACCTCTTTGTCTGTATTTAGATAACCATAAATTGTTTTAATACCGACTAATTTACCAGTCCAAGGACGATCATCATCAATTTTTGCATCTAACTCTGACATAAGTTTTGCATTAATTGGTGCATTTCTAATATTTGGATAAATATAAGATAGAATTAATAAAACAATTGAAAGTTCAATAAGTGAAAAAAATTTTAATTTAAGAGATGATGTAATAATATTTACATTACTCTCTCTCTCTCTCTTGGAGATGCAACAATAAACTTATAATATAATAATTTTTGAAAAAACCTATTGACAACAAGAAAAAAGTAAGTAAGTAAGAATTGTTTTTGTGTTGTTATTATGTCAAAGTTTGGTAATTTTTTTAGTAAATCTATTGATAAAGTAAAGAAATTTAGGACCAATGACTGGCCTGATGAGAGAGTTAACAAATGGGCAAAAATCGCAAGTTTTTTCACGGGTTTTATTTTTAGTTTACTCGGAATTATCGCAGTTGCCGTGTGGAAATACATCTTCTGCAACAACGAAAATAAAAGCAAATACTGCATTAGAATAGCAATTCTCGGAATGATTGCAGAGTTGATATTGTGCGCTAAATTCTTTGCGTTTTCAACATTTGGACCGTCTTTGAAATACTTCTTCAAGCCAGAACCAAAACCAGTTTATATTGAGGACATTTTTAACTCTGAAATGCGCCGCATGAATGATGTTTTTGAGGCAAGCCGTAGGGAGTTTGACAGAGCCATGAAATATCATGAAGAAGAAATGAATAAGATGATTGCGGAGCAAGCAAAGATGGCAAAAGATGCAAAGGAAGGTAAAAATGTTGAGGTCTCAAAAGATGGTAAAGTTGTGAAAAAAGTTGAAAATAAGAACAAAAGATACAAGGAAACAACCATTGAAAAAACACCTGGTGGCTTCAAAAAAATCGTAAAGGAGGAATACCGCGGTTAGTTTTATGGAATACGACAGCAATAATGTTTTTGCAAGAATTTTACGCGGCGAGTTGCCTTCTGAAAAGGTCTTTGAGAACGATGATTTACTGTGCTTCAAGGACTTGCATCCAATCGCGCGCGTGCACGTTTTGATAATTCCTAAGGGCGACTATGTGAATTACAGTGACTTCGTATCCAAGGCCGCGCCTGATGTTGTGGCGCGCTTTTTCAAGGCAATACCTGAAATTGCGGCCAAGCTCGGTGTAAAAGAATATAAATTAATCACAAATTGTGGCAAAAGCGCCGGCCAGGTCGTGTTCCATTTTCACGTTCACTTGATTGCCAATTAGTTATCTTTGCATAGCGTTGCGGCGCGCGCCAATGCCTCTTTGAAGTTCGCGAGTGAGTAGACATCAACGGCATATGTTCCAATATTAGATTCCGAGAACACCATGAGCTTTCCGGCTTGCAACATTTTTTGAATGATTTGTTTGTCCGAGCCAATTTTTTCAGCCCATGCAATATTCTCACTTTCTGCAATAAATCTTTCTTGTTGACCATCAATGCTTACTGCCACAACTGACTTCATTTTATATGGATATCCTGCGCTGATGCTCACTTCCTGCTTGCCGTGTTCAAAGAATGCTACCATTAAATATGGGTCGCGCAAGCCGTGGTGGTTGCCGTTTGTCTCCACTGGATTGCTGGAAACATAGCACACTTTTTTGTCAGATTGATCCACTGTAAAAACCTTCCAAACGCCATATGTATCCTCCAACGAAGGCAACGATTTATCAACAACTGTATTTGCAACGATGTTTTTGTTGGTCGCTACGCAGGCCAAAAGTGCAGTCAAAGATACACAAAGAAAGGCAGTTTTGAAATGAGATTTCATACTATTTGTTCTTGATTTTATTCAATTCTTCCATGATGTCTTTTGCAATTTCGTCTGGTTTTTTGTTGCCATCAACCTTGATAACAATTCCTCTTTCTGCGTAAGTATCCAGCACCGGCTTTGTAGATTCCTCAAAAATCTTAAAGCGTGAATGTATTGCATTGATGTCTTTGTCGTCATCGCGCACGCTAAATTCGTGGCTTCCGCAGACATCACAAACACCTTCAACTTTTGTTGGTTTTGTGATTTTGTGGTAGTTCTCGCCACATTTCTTACAGGCAAATCTGCCGTGCAAACGTTCAACCAACACATCCTCTGGGACATCTATGTAGACAACTGCATTGATTTTGTTATTACTTTCTGCCAAGAAACCATCAAGGAAGTTTAATTGCTCCATCGCTCTTGGGAAGCCATCAAAAATGACACCATTGTATTTACA
>JAFSXL010000062.1 GCA_017444125.1 Rickettsiales bacterium
CTGGACGAAGTGGAGCGTAGCGGAGCGAGGAGAGTGCAAACGGCGAGGGCGTGGCCTCGGGCGGCGCAACGCAAATTTAATTTATTTATTAGATATAAAATTAGAAATCCAATTCTCTATATTTATCAGAAGGCCTGAAATCAGGAATGATGTCGTAAAGCAAATCACGAAATTCAGGTTTTGACTTGATAGGAACATACCAATCTTTCAGCACAGGGTGATTTCCCCAGTCAATTTCACCAAGATAATCCAGTGATGAAATCTGCACTGCGCACGACAAATCAGCCAGCGAAAACTTGCTATATGCAATGTAATCCCTTCTGGAAAGAATATTTTCTATAAAGCGGAGATGTTGCTCGCAATTCAAGCGCGCTAGCCGCAACAAGTCCAAATCTGGGTTGCGCTTTTTCTTGTAGTAGGTATAAACCCGCTCATTCAGAATTGGCTTCACCGCCTCGTTATAGAACTTGGTGTCAAACCACTCGGAGTATTTCATTATATTTGCCTGCTCGCCAATGTCGCCAAAAATCAGCGTGTCAACAGGGTATTTCTTCCGCAGATAGTCCATAATAGAGTTTTGCCCCCAAATCAGCAAGTGCTTTTTTTGTCCGTCCTCAAACTTCTGCACAGCCAAAAATGGTACCTCGCCAGTGGGGTTGATATTGCAAAACTTCTCGCGGCGCTCCCAGAAATTCTCAATGCGCAGCGCACAAATCCTTGATGCCCCAGTGTATTCAAGCATGAACCGTATCTTCCTGCAAAATGGACAAATAGGGAAATGATACAGAGACATCTGCTCGTTCATACAACCTGCGGATAAGAACTAAAAAATAAAATGCAAGGTTTTAAAAATGGTTTTAAGTTTTGATTTGTTGTATTTTAAAACATAAGTGCAACCAAATTATAAAATACATCACAATTTATGCACTCGCATAAATTTTCAAAATACTTTATGCAATTTTCTTTCATTGGATTTTGCAAGTAATATAATGAGTATTTATTATAAAATGCTTGTTCGCCAGTTTCAATTTTAATGCTTGTTAATTTAGTATTTTTCCATTTATAAGATACATTGGAAAATAAAATACCGTTAAAAGGGAAATCTTCACTACAAAAAAAATTGCACTGCAAATAATCTCTTTTTACATCTTCTTCTGTTATGTCTATTTTTTTACTATTTTCACAAAATCCATCAAAATAACCATCTGTAAATTTATAAATTTCATCTCCATTTCTTGTTTTGTTGAAAAATTTAAAACTGCACGGTCTTTCAAAGAAAAAACCGTCTCCTTCATCTATTTTAAAAAAATCACTTCTTTGTGTTAATCCAAATAAAACACTACAAAGTTTTCCAAGAGCAGTTCCTTCAGCAATATGCTGATATATTTTTCTTCCACAAAAAGTTTCATAGTGCAAATTACTTTCTGGTGTAAAGAAATCATTTCGTTCAAATAAATATCCATTTAAGCACAAAATATTAAAATCATTTTTATTGATAATTCCTTTTGCAATTCTATTTTTGCATTGTTTTTCTTTTTCTTGTAGCATTTGATAATAACAAAGTTGATATGGTCTTAAAGTGTCACCTATCTGTACTAAACATTTATTAAGTTTATCGTATGATCTAATTGTTTGCATTGCTTGAATTTTTGGTGGTTGCCAATATTGACCTTCTTCTTTTAATTTTGGTTTTTCCCCTGCAACACATTCAAACCAAATTTTTTTATTATCTTTTGTATAAAGAAAATCTGGCATTCCTTGTTTTTGTGGTCTTTCAAAATTTCCTTCTTTAAGTTGCTCTTTTAGATATAAACCCAATAATACTTCCCATTGTTTTTGATGCTGGTTTGCTGGTTGAGTATTATTCTTTTCATTTAATTCATGCTCATTATATTCTCTTTCAATGTCTTCAAAAGATTTATTTTGAAAAAAATCAAAAAATTCGTTTTTCAATTTTTGTTCTGCCATAAAAATCAACTATTTTTTATCATTCATCACTCCTCCAACGCCGCAAGTGCCTCTGCTTGGGCATTTGCGCGGAGGGCTTGAATGATTTCGTCAATGTCGCCAGTGTCAGAAACGCGATCAAGGTTGTAAAGTGTCAGGTTGATGCGGTGGTCGGTGATGCGGTTTTGTGGGTAGTTGTAGGTCCTGATTTTCTCGCTGCGGTCGCCGCTGCCGATTTGTGACTGGCGGTTGGCACGCATTTCGCTGTCTTTTTTCTCCTTCTCGTATTCATAAATTCGTGAGCGCAAAATCTGCATGGCCTTGACGCGATTGGTGATTTGCGAACGGCTCTCCTGCATGAAAACCACGATGCCAGTCGGAATGTGGGTGAGCCGCACTGCACTGTCTGTTTTGTTGACGTGCTGGCCGCCTGCGCCACTGGCTCTGCAAACATCTGTGCGGATGTCGCTCTCCTTTATTTCCACATCAAACTCCTCAACCTCTGGGAACACAGCCACCGTGATTGCGCTGGTATGGACGCGCCCCTGTGTCTCTGTTTCAGGTATTCGTTGCACACGGTGAGTGCCACTTTCAAACTTCAAATGGCCGTAAGCATCCTTCCCAATGACATTGAAAAATACCTCCTTAATGCCTCCAACAGAGCCCTCGGACAGGTGCATAATTTCAATCTTCCAGTGCTTGATGTCGCAGTATTTCTGGTAAATCGCAAACAAATCCTGCACGAACAGCCCTGCCTCGTCACCACCTGTTCCCGCGCGGATTTCCACAATCGCATTCCTATTATCCATTGGATCTTTTGGAATTAGCAGAACTTTTAGTTGATGTTCCAGCTCTGGAATTTTTTTTTCCAGTTCGGTATATTCCTCGTTCATCATTGTGCGCATTTCGGCATCTTGCTCTGTTTTTAGTAGCTCATCCAGTTCGCTCAACTGTTTGCGCGTATCCGCCAACTGCTTTGAGCACTCAAACACTGGCTCCAAATCATTCTTTTCCTTATTCAACTTGGCGATGTCTTTGTAGTCCTGACACTCTTGCAGCTTGGCTTCAAGCTCATTCATTTTTGCAATCATTTGCTCTGCTATGCCATTTAAATCTTGTGCCATTGATTGGTTATGATAAGATAAATATAATTTGCAATATGTTTTAGTTGCGCGGCGCGGAGCGCGTTTGGCCACCGAGCGGAGCGAGGAGGAGCGTAGCGGTGCCAAACGGCGAGGGCGTGGCCTCGGGCAGCGCAACATTCTTGACAATTAAAAACAATCAAATCATATCATTAAATTTTGTTTTAATGGTATTGTCTGACTGGTTTAAACAAAATAATCAGATTATTTCCATTTTTCTTTTTAATTTCATTTTCTTTTTTTTCTAAGACATCACTTGCATTTGAAGGTTTCACACAAGCAAAAGACCGTTTGTTTTTAGTGCCATACATCAGCTACGGATGGAACAATGCACCAATGGGCTCTGGATATAACACAAAGGACAAAATACAAAAGCAATACATAGGACTGCTGGCAGAATATGGTTTGACAGAGAGAATTACGATCGGTTCAGACATCATGTTTGCAACACAGTGGTCAACGAGAAATGGCAAAATTACTGGTCACATTCAAGATAAGAGCTTTGCGCTTCAAAATGTCAATGTATTTGGAAGATGGAATTTTTACAGAAGCGATGACGAAAAGGTGAGATTAAACCTATACATGTCAGTCAACACGCCAAGCTTTGGGAAGGGAACTGGCAGATTTGATACATTCGGACATTATTCACAGTGGGGCAACATGTTGAGATTGGAATTTGGATACTTGTTTTCCAAAGACACCTACATGAGTTTAAACTACGGCTACAAAGCAAATTACAACATGCCATATGACATGCTGGAAGGAAAAATCACGTTCTTCCAAAGATTACCGAAGAACTTTATGTTTTATGCCATTTTCAAAAAACAGAATTTTATACCAAAAGGCAAACAAAATGCTTATTCATTCTACCAAAACAGAAATTTTCAGTGGAAGACATTTGATATTTTCACACAGAAAGGCATTGTTGCACTTGATTTGTTTTTAGGTTATAAATTTGACAAAAACAAAACGATTGTATTGCAATATACGCGCTCTCTACATTCAGTTATATTTGGCAACAAAGGCGTTAAGTTCGGCCAAAACACAATCTGGATTGAACTCTGGTGGACGATAGATGACTTTATTGCTTCATTAAAATGAAAATTTTGTGTTGCGCCGCCCGAGGCCACGCCCTCGCCATTTGGCACCGCTACGCTGCGCCTCGCTCCATCCGCCCTCGCTGCGCTCGGGCTACGCTCGTCGGCCAAACTCGCTCTGCCCTCGCGCAACATAATAATAATTGAAAATAAAAAACACTGCTCCATTTGTCATATATGCTCTGGAAAAACGAGAATTTCATAAGTAAAATTGACTGGAAAAAGGTTGGCGGGCTCGTCCCTGCGGTGGTGCAAGATGCCAAAACATTTGATGTCTTGATGCTTGGCTACTGCAACGAAGAGGCAATAAAGCTCACACAGGAGACAGGAAAGATGCACTTTTTTTCACGCACAAAGCAAAGAATTTGGATGAAGGGAGAGGAAAGCGGCCACATTTTAAGCGTGGTGGACCTCAAACTTGACTGCGACAACGACACACTGCTGGCACTTGTGGAGCCCATTGGCCCAACATGCCACACTGGCAAGAAAAGCTGTTTTGACTACCGCGCAAGCTTTTTGAGCGAGCTGGAAGAGGTTATCAACCGGCGCGTAGCAGACAATGACGCCGAGAAAAGTTATGTTGCACGGCTATTTCAGCGGGGGCGCAACAAGGTGGCACAAAAAGTCGGAGAGGAGGCCACAGAGGTTGTCATTGCCTCACTTGCGGAGACAGACGAGCGCTTCCTTGATGAGAGCGCCGACCTGCTGTTCCACTATTTGCTCCTCCTCAAAAACAAAGGATTTGCGCTCCAAGATGTCGTGAAGGTGCTTGAAAAGAGGCACAAAGAGAAGGAGGGGAAGTGAGTTTATGGACGAAGAATTTGTGTTCTGCGGAACAAACATATTTAAACAATTCTCAGATTGGCTGAGCGGTTATGATGGCCTGATGTCTGCTGTCGAACTGATTGTTGAAGGGATTTTCTTGTTGCTTGTTTTGAAGGAATTCAAAATGACAAAGCAGATTTTTGAGTGGACGAGAAAAGACAGACGAGAAGAAAAAACAAAAAGGGAACTTTGCTATTTCGCTTGGGTAGTAGTCAACGATTACATAATGAAACTATCTGAATTTGTAGGAAAACAGGACGAAGCATCAATAAGTTCAATGACATCAAATGATTATATTGATGACTATTGTAAAATAGTATCAGAAAAATGCTTTTTACCAATATCCTTTTGCAAACAAATTATGGGCATGACATTGTTTAACGCATACCGACAATCTTTAACACCAGAGGAAAAAATGTTTGATGTTAAAAAGTTTTATGCAATTTTTGCTCAAAGTGCAAATAATTTTTTGTCTGGAGCTGTTGCACCAATAATTAGCAAACTATCAAAACATTTCAACTCTGTTGAAGAAATTGACGAAATATTTGAAAAGTTAATAAATATTAAACTATGAAACGCTGGATCAATCTTAACTACAACGGCCAACTGCCAACAAGTTTTGACAATTTGAAGTGCAAAATTCAGTATTTTCCGTGCGGGGAATACGAGTTTTCCATATACGAAGATGTGCGCGATGTGGAGATTTGCCTGTTTCAAACGTTCTCGGTCGGCAATTTCAACAATGAGTTGATGCTCTTGCAGATTGTCTGCGATGTTCTCAAACGCAACAGTGCCAAGGAAATCAACTACATTGCGCCGTTTTTGCCATACACGCGGCAGGACAGAACCTACAACACCACTGGCTCTTTGGGCGCTAAATTAGTGGCCGAGATTGTCAATAACTGCGGGATAAATCAAATCACGACTTACGATTTTCACGCACTGCAAATTGAGGGTTTTTTCAAGGGGAGCGTCCACAATTTGAGCGCCGTTCCGCTGTTTTTGGAGGACATAAACCAAAAGTTCCGCATCCAAGACATCGTGGTTGTGTTCCCAGATGCAGGCGCATGCAGCCGTTTCAAGCGCTTTTTTGAGGGTACTGAGTACGAGATTGCGATCATCAACAAGGCACGCACGGCGGATGGCTTGAAGATGAAGGTGCTTGGCGATGTCGCGGGCAGAACGGCCATAATTTTTGACGACATGATTGACAGCGGCGGCACCATCATTGAGGCCGCGCGGTTGCTAAAACAGCAGGGCGCCAAGGGAATTTTTGTCTACTCCACCCACGGGATTTTGTCTGGCAATGCCGTTGACAAACTGCAAAATGTCGCGGACATCAACGGCATCACCATTACCAACTCCTTGGAGCGTGCAATACCTTTGAGTGAGAAGTTTAGTGTGGTGAGGTTGGGGGTTATTTGACGTCTTCTATGATTTCAAGCAAGTTGTCGTGCAAGGGCGGAGCAAAATATAAACCGCGTTGGCGAGGCGGCTGACAGCATGACAGATTTTTTTAATGCAAGAACTCGCGGATGTCAAACACCTCTGGAACATCTTTCAAATCAGATGGATTTGGCGTGGTGAATTCGCTTCTAAAACGTATCGCTCGGATGCCTGCTTTGAGCGCCGAGTGGATATTATAAATTCTGTCGTCAACAAGTACTAACTCGTTTGGTTTGAGATTGTGTTTCTCGCACAGTGCAATAATTCTGGCCTCCTTGGTATTTCCTTGGTCCATGCCATTTTTGTCATGTTCTACAACCTCAATTTTGATAAACGGCATCGCACCAAACAGCTGATTTAGCAGTTGCATCTTTTTGTCCGTATTGAACCCGGCCGACAGTATAAACTGCTGAAAACCCATTTTGTCAAGCTTCTTCAAGACATGTTCTGTTCCGTAATAAAGTGGCCTGTCAAAGTAATAATCATTGCTTGCACAGAAAACCTTATCAAGCTCAGTGCCAAGGGTAGGGTGGGTTTTCAATTCCATGGCGCCATATGCAGGGTCAATCGGCAGCGCCTTATCAAGGTCCTTGTATTGTAAGCCATGAAAATGCTTCCTGAACTGCGGATGCGTTGTGATGAATTTGTAATACGTCTGGTTCAAGTCAACCAGTGTCCCATCCACATCCCAGATGATTGCCTTGATTTTCCATGCTTGAAGTTGAGCCAACATCTCTTTTTTATGGAAGGTGAAAAATTAAATGCAAAGGAAATTGTTGATTGTTTTTTTTTTTTTTGTTATTCTTAAGTAGAAATAGTATTTATGATAAATTTATGATAGGACAAAGCTATCTAAAAGACCGAGGACGTGATATTGTTGCAAAAATTGATACAATTTTTTCAGGCACGTATTTTTTAGTTAGAGACATAAACGGATACAAGTTGGTTCCTTCGATTTTCGTGAACGAAGGTTCGTATATTACCAATGGAGGAAATCTAAAGATAACGTTTAATCAGAGGATTCTGACAACAAATGAGGAACAAAATGTGAATGATGAAACACACTTTTATATCAATAACCAGCAGACTGATTTAAACGGTTTATTAAAAGTATTACAGGAACAGAACATAAAACCAAGGCTTGACTATGAAGAATATAACAGAAAAAAGATATATGACGGGTTATGCAATGAAATGACGGACACGATGAGAGCGTTTGCCGCATTGCTTGATGACAACTATATTGCGCATTATACACAGATATACAAAGATTGTCGTGAAAAGTATGACGAGTTACATGAAAAATTGAAATGTTTTGCTGGGGCAATAAAAAATATTTATTACAATGGTGAAGAAGAACTTTATCAATCGTACAAGTCTCTCGAACGCAGACAATCGTACGACGCAATCGAAGCATTTAAATATGGTATTTGTGATTATTTTGATCAAGAGATTCTCGGAAAGCAAGAAAAGAAAACTGTAGATGAGTTGCAAAAAAAATTCGAACAACTTATAGCATACGCGCAGGTTTTAAAAAAAATAAAAAACGAGATCGGAGGTTGTCATTCCATGGATGGCGAACTGTTCTTCAAAAAAGTTGCAGCTGTAATGCTAAAGAATAAAGATATTCTAAAAAAAATGCCTGAAGATCTGAGTTTAAATCTTGGTGTAGGGGAATGGTTTGTTGATTATGATGTAGAAACTGGAAATGTAACAATTTGGTGCAAAGAAACGGATAGAAGAGTTAAAATAGAACAAACATTTAATATAAACTCACCGCTTTTGAACAAAAAATACATAACATATAAATTTACTAATAGGGATAAAATGACAAAAAATATATCCTTACCAAACAACATACTGCCGCGTCACATGAACAATGCATTTATTCTATATGACATGGATACAAAAGAACAAATAGTTTGTAAATTTGGAGAGGAGAATGAGTATAAAAACATAGTGAAAGTGGAAGATATGGACGGAGAAGCAGTGAAGAGCGAAAATTTTAAATCAAAATTCTTAAAAAACATTAGCATGAATATTACAAAATACGATAATTTTCTTGATTGTTTAGAGAGAATTCAAGAATACAAAACACTATGGCTTTTTGACAAAAATGAAAAACGATGCACAGATGAAAATGGTAATGAAATTTGTGTGTGTGGAGATAAAGATGAAAACCGTGGTGTTTTTATTGATAAAGGTAAATTTTATGAAGGTAAAGGCTTTCGTATTATAAATGGTAAGAGAAACAAGAACGCAAGGCATTCAATTACAAAAATGTCAAAAGGTGGCAAGAATTACACATTCATCTGCAAATAAAATTTCTCCTCTTGCAAATTAAAAAACATGTCAAATACATCAAAAGTTTTTGATTATGTCTGATAGTGTTCAAACTTTTGGAAAGATCCGTTCTTTCCTGTTTCCTATTTATAATCATGAGTTCAAAAAATTCTTTGCGTTTGCAGGAATTATGTTCTGTATGATTATGAATTACACACTTCTTCGTAATATGAAGGATGTGTTGGTTGTGAATGCTGCTGGTGCTGGTATCATTACTTTCTTGAAAACGTATTGTGTCACGCCTGCTGCAATCTTGTTCTTTATGCTCTTCGTAAAGTTGAGTAATAAGTTTAGTAGAGAGAACCTCTTCTATGTTATTATTATTCCTTTCTTGGCATACTTTGTAATTTTTGGGTTTATTATTAATCCAAATTTTGAGTATTTCCATTTGAGCCAAAACGTGATTGATGCAATTCATGAGAACCACCCACACTCAAAGGGTTTCTTTGACTTGGGAATTTACTGGTCTTACTCATTGTTCTACATCTTGGCAGAATTGTGGGGTTCGGTCGGAATTCAGATTTTGTTCTGGCAGTTTGTTAACCAGGTTGTTTCAATGGAACAATCAAAGAGATTTTTTGCATTGTTCGTTGTTGCATCAAATGTGTCATTGATTTTAGTTGGTGTCATTGCAAAAGCTTTACAAGCTGCTTTGCCTGGTGATGAAAACTGGAACGCATTGGTTAAAGTTGAAATGTTTATTGTATTGTTGGTTGGTATTATCTCAATGGGATGCAACTGGTATTTGAACCGCATTGTCTTGCCAGCAGAAGAACCATTAGATGACAGTCAGAAAAAGGCAAAGAAGAAAAAGCCAGGTCTGGCTGAAAGCTTCAAAATTATCTTTACATCTAAACACCTTGGATTTATTGCATTGTTGGTTATCTGCTACGGTATTTCAATCAACTTGCTTGAAGTTCAATGGAAGGAACAGTTGAAAAACCACTTTGCTGGTAATAAAGCAGGGATGAACTCATTCATGGGTAGCTACTCTGCATGGACTGGTTTTTTGACAATCATATTCAGCTGGTTCTTGGCATCTCAAATTTTGAGAAAATTAGGTTGGTTCTTTGGAGCAATCTTGACACCTGCTGTGTTGTTAACAGTTGGAACGATTTTCTTCATTTTGATTATGGGAGGAAGGGCTGATGCTGTAAAAGGTTTGATTACAAACCCAGTTGCAGTTGCAGTGTTTGTTGGTGCTGGTGCGATTATCTGCACAAAGGCAACAAAATACTCACTGTTTGACACAACAAAAGAGCAAGCTTATATACCTCTTGACATTGAGTTAAAATCAAAAGGTAAAGCTGCTGTTGAAGTTGCCGGTGGCCGTTTAGGTAAAGGTTCAGGTGCTTTAATCCAGTCAATTATCTGTATGATCATGGGAACAACAGTTGCAAGTGCTTACACATCATTAGCATTTGGTTTCTTCTTGATCGCAGTGTTTGTTTGGATGTATGCAGTCAAAGGACTGAACAAGAGTATTAAAAATCTTGTGAAATAATCCATTGATTTTTCTTAAAGTGAAATTGCCTCTTGGATTTTTATCTGAGGGGCTTTTTTTATACACCCGTGCTATTTCCAACAGCGTGGTTATTATCCAGCGATATATGACTTGTGTTGCTAACGGCTCTTAGATAAGAATTATTTAATTTTCCATCATCAAGAGCATCCATTATTCTGTTATATTCACCTTGAGTGATTTTAGAGTCGTTTAATTTTTCTTTTAATATATTCTGCATGGTTGTGTTGCCAGAAATATCATCAACCGTGTTGCTCGCTATGACTGCCCCTTTCTCTGTTTTTGTATCAAGTGTAAATGTGTTATTTTTGTTTATCTGCAAATCTTGTTTTAACGTGCCAAAGTCAGTTGACAAAGTTTGATTATCATTGCGGTTGTAAGACGTTTGGCTTGCAATATCTAATGCACCTTGGCTGTAGGCTTTTCCATTTTCATCCATTATTGTGTATTCTGTGCCGTTGATTAATGCCTTACCGTTGCTCTGTATAGTTCCCTCGTATACTTTCGGACTTTTTGTAATATCTCCCCACTCTCGGACTTGGATGTTATTTTTATTTATTATTATTCTACTTGTATCAATAGATCCATTTTCACTCACAAGCCTGTTGTGTGTACCTACCTGTTCGAGCTTTATTGCATCCTTGGCTATTTGTGATATATTCCCTGTATCGGCACCCAAACTAACCCTTTCAGCGTCAACATTTAACTGAATAGCTGGCCCTTCGGAACAAACTGGATTAATAGTTTCTCCCTCATTTGTTTGAACTTGAGCTATTGGTTCTGGTTTTCCTTCTACATTCACTTCTGCCTGGACTTGTTGCTGTGGTTCATTCCCACTTGGCTTTGGTTCTGGTTTTGGTTCTGGCTCCGGTTCTGTCTTTTGTTGCCCGCTATCTTGTTGTACTTGACTGTTCTTATACATTAAATACCCTATACCTAATAATGAAGCCAATAGTAACAGTATTAATAAGACCTTGAAGAAGTTTGACCAGAAGTTGCTTTTTGACTCCCCATCGGACATTCCTTGGTTCACTATTATTGGCGGCGTTTGTTGAGGGGCCATCATCATAGGCATAGGTGCAAATCCCATGTTTGGGAGAGGTCCTCGAAAGTGGTTAGTTTCAGCCACCGTTTCTGAGACCTTTTCTTCAGGTCTCTTTTCCTCAGGTTTTTTTTCTTCAGGTTTTTTTCCTTCTGGTATTGGTATCATAGTAATTTCTTCTTTTTTTTCTTGAACAGGAGCTTTAACATCTGGCAGTTGTACATAGGTAATCTCTTCCTTTTTTTCTTCTGGAGCAGGAGCTTTAGCCTCTGGCAATTGGACCAAAGTAACTTTTTCTTCTGCGACAGGAGCTTTAACCTCTGGCAGGGGCAGGAAAGTGTACTGCTCAGGTTCTCGCTTTTCGGGCAATTGTATGTAGGTTGGGCCCTGGGGTTCATTTTTTACTTTTGCCAATTCGGCCTTTATCTCCTCAAGGACTTTTAGCGTTTCATCTGTGCGATCAACTTTGCGTCCGTCTGGTAGTTGTACGAGGGTGTAGCTCTCCTCCTCCTTCTCCTTTTCTGGCTTCGGTTTATTTAGTTCGGCCTTTATCTCCTCAATTAACTTTGTGGTTTTGTCTATATCAGGTATTTGTATGTAGGTAGTGGACTCCTTCTCAACTGGTTTTTCAGTTATGGTTCCCTTCACGACAGGTTTTTCTACCTCCTTTATGGTTTTTATCAGTTCAGGTATTTTAGTGGGCGTTTTTGCGGCAGTCTTTGGCTGTAACAATTGAAGGATCTTTATCAGCTTTTCGAGGTCGGTCGTTGATTTGACTTCCCCTTCGGACCCCCTTTTCTCTGCCACGTTTATGTTTACGCTTGGTTGAGGTGCCGCGGGTTTGACCGCCTCTTTTGCGGGCTGGCTGACCTTCTTAGCTGGTATGGTAACTTTGGCCACTTCCTTGGGAGGTTGCGTGATTTTCTTTTCTGGCGCCATCAGTTTGGGTAACCTTTTAGTTATCCTATTGGGCGCTCTCTCCCTTAGTTGTCCCTTGGCGTGTACGGGACTTAGTTCCCGTTTTAAAGGGTCCACGTGCACGGGTCGGATTTTGGCCTTCAGGTGGCATACGTGTATTGGCCTAAGCCTGATTTGGCTTAGCTGTGGTCCTTTTGGGGTAACTAGCAAGGCATTTGGATTGCTCCATGTTTGGTTAGGTATGATTGGTGCTGCAACCACGGGGGACCCATTTGGGCTGGCAGCGGACAACCCACCATCTCCCATCGGTGGATGCACACCAACCACTGGTGGCAGGATGGGTACAACGGCGGGCATCGGGTTTGGGTTAGGTGGTGCGGCCACGTTGACGACAGGAGCTTCGGTGATTGCCCATTCTTCGTTAGCTTCAACTACTTGGATAGGTTGACCTGGGAGTTGTATTCCGTAAAGATTCTGATTTGGTACTCTGTACACTTTAATATCGTTATCACCAGGATCCATATGATGCCCTATTAATATAGCTCTGCGGGCCAAACCGGTTACCTCCGGCATAGCGCTGGCGGTGGGGTCGGCATAACCAGTAACGTCGGTTTGGACCTGGTAGTGAGCGTCATCAACTTGGTACCTCAGGTAAGTATTTCCTCGTTGATCTGCGACGCCGCCTCGGTCTATTCCCCCGAAGTGAACGTAACCAGAAGCCCCTAAAAGACCAGTTTGACTAGAGCTTATTACTGGGGTACCCGGCAAAAGACGCACGCGTCTCCCTCTATCCATAACATTTAAGGTTTCTCGCCGCAATACATTCACTGCTGTGGGTCTCATGGGATTCCCTAACATGATGGTGTCATTCATAAACCTCCCCCCCCTAAAACAACATGCAAGCTTGAACTTTTGCTTCGTTCATTCAACAGGATTGTGTTCTGACGAACTCCAAACATAGGTCTAAAACAAAATTTCATCCGATATATTATCAAAAAAAAAAATGATTGCAAGAAAAAAAAATGATAAAAAGTGCTTGACAATAAAAAAATATCAAAATGGGTGGGGGACGATGGCTAAAGAAGTTTTGGCGCAGATAAAGCTGCAAATAGAGGGTGGGAAGGCCAATCCGGCGCCTCCAGTTGGTCCTGCATTGGGACAGAGACAAGTAAATATAATGGAATTTTGCAAGCAATTTAATGCCGCAACGTCTACAATGGGTGGGTTGCCTTGCCCTACGATTATTACTGTCTACAAAGACAAAAGTTTTACATTTATTGTCAAAAAACCACCAATGACATATTATGTCAAGAAGGCAGCAAAGTTGACATCTGGCTCAAAAACTCCTGGGAGGGGGGCACCGGTTGCGGTTGTGAAAAAAGCGGATGTATTGGCATTGTTGCAGGAAAAGGTTTGTGATTTGAACTGCTTTGGTGATATTGATGCGGCATATAAGATGTTTGTCGGTAGTGCACGTTCAATGGGCGTCAAGGTTGAAGAATAATATTAATGTATGGCTAATTGCAAAAGATTGAAAAAGGCATATTCACTTTTTGATAAGGATAATTCTTACACTATTTCAGAGGCGATTGATGTGTTGATGAAATACAAAGCAGAGTGTCCTGTCAAATTTGATGAATCAGTGGACGTTGCTATTCGCTTGGGGGTGGATACAAACAAGGGCGACCAGAATATCAAAAGCTTTGTTGAACTTCCACACGGAAATGGTAAGAAGGTCAGAATTGTTGTATTTGCTAACGATGAAAACATTGATAAAGCCTTGGCCGCTGGTGCTGTTCATGCTGGTGGAGAGGAGTTGATTGCCAAAATTGAAAAAGGTGAGTTGACTGACTTTGACAAATGCGTTGCCACCACAACCATGATGCCAAAGCTTGCAAAAATAGCTCGTATTCTTGGTCCTCGTGGATTGATGCCAAATCCTAAATTAGGAACAGTTGTCAATGGGGATGTTACGCCTGTCATCCAGTCATTATTGAAGGGACGTTCTGACATTAAAACAGAAAAAGATGGCTCTGTGAAATTGAGTATCGGTAAGTTGAGCTTCTCAAAGGAGGCAATAAATGAAAATTTGAAAGAGTTGGTTTCGGTTTTGAAGCAACTTAGACCTGCAAGCGTGAAAGCAAATTACTTTAAAGGTGTCTTTATCAGCACAACCATGGGGGTAGGGGTCAATATAAAAATGAGTGAAATTTACGCAATATGAAGACATTAACAAAAAAAGAAATTGTATCTGAATTCAACAGCTTGTATGGTGCCAGCGAGTATGCTGTGTTTGTTGATTTCAAAGGCATGAACGCTGAGAACACTGCAAAATTCCGCGGTGAATTGAGGAAGAACGGTTTGAAATTCAAAGTTGTAAAAAATACACTTAGCAAAAAGGCAATGGAGAGCACTGATTATAGTGCACACGGTGCTTTCTTAAAAGGTCAATGTGGTGTGATTTTCTGCGATGACTTGATGAAAGTTGCGAAAGTTATCAACCAGTTTTGTTTCAAAGAGAATTCTGCGAAGTTCATTGCTTGTGCGAATAAAAATAATGTCTGTGATGAAGCACAAATAAAGGAATTAGCATCTTTGCCATCAATGGAGGTTTTGAGAACAAAGTTGCTTTATATGTTGAATTCAACTGGCTCGGCCTTGGTGAGAGCTTTGAACGAAGCTGTTGAACAGGGACGTAAAAACTGTCCAGGTGATAAAGAGTAGTATTTTTTTTGATGTGTTTATGGCTGAATTGAGCGAAGTAGTAAAAACTTTGTCTGATTTGAAAATCAGCGAGGTTGCAAAACTTGTTAAAATGCTTGAAGAAGAGTGGGGGGTATCTGCTGCCGCTCCTGTTGCTGTTGCAGCTGCTGCCGGCGATGCTGGTGCAGGTGCTGCTGCTGAAAAAAGCTCGTTTGATGTAGTTTTGAAGAGTGCAGGATCAAGCAAAATTGCTGTTATAAAGGTTGTTCGTGAGTTAACAGGATTGAGCTTGCCAGAGGCGAAAGCTATTGTTGACGGTGCTCCAAAAGATGTTAAAAATGGAGTATCAAAAGATGAAGCTGAAACGATGAAAAAGAAATTGGAGGAAGCAGGCGCTTCTGTCGAATTGAAATAATCGTTTCAATTTTCTCTTATAAAACAATGGCTGAGCGGTTGATGTATGCGTGAAATTTTGAGGCATTCTTTTTCTAAGTTAAACTTTAACATAAAACAAAAGAGTTTGGTTGCAATTCATAAGGATTCTTATAGTTCATTTTTGGATGGAGACAAAAGCGTTGGCGTATCAATCGCTGGCGTTTTGTCGTCTATTTTTCCGATACATGATCTGTACGGATATGCCACTATTGAATATGTTGGGCACAGATTGTCGGAGCCAAACTACTCAATAAGGGAGTGTCGCGAAAAAACATTAACATACTCGGCCAATTTGTATGGGACTTTTAGATTGGTACTTTTCAGTGTTGACGAGGAGACAAAAACACGTTCAGTGAAGACAATTAAGGAGCAAGAGGTGTTGCTTTGTGAGTTGCCTCTTATGACGAACAATGCTTCGTTTATTGTCAACGGTGTTGAGAGGATTGTTATTTGTCAAATTCACAAAGCACCTGGTATTTTCTTCGGAAAAAAGAACAAGGATAATGGTAGCATTGAGTATAACGCAACGATAATTCCTTATCGTGGAAGCCGTTTGGAGTTGTCTTTCTCTTCAAAAACGACGCTGAATTTCCGAATTGACAAGAGGAAGAAAATGCCAATTTATCATCTGTTGTCCGCCATGAAAATGCAGCCAGATGAGATGGTGAGCGAATTCTATAATTCTATTGAGTTGAGCGCTGAAAAAGGTGGGCTTTACTCGTTTGAATTTGATACAAACAAGCTTGTCGGGACGGCGCCGTCAATAAATTTCCGCAATGAAAAAGGTGAAATTTTATTGAAGAAAGACACAATTGTAACGCGTCTTGGATTGCGTAAATTGAAGGATGTCAAAAAATTCTACTGCAACATTGATGACTTGAAAGATAAATATTTATACCGCGCAACGCAGTGCGGAGATGCCGAATATGAGCCAGCGACGGTTTTAACTGAACGTATTTTGGAGAAAATTCATGATAAGAAAATCAAGAATTTTGCTATTG
Source organism: Rickettsiales bacterium (assembly GCA_017444125.1). Lineage (GTDB taxonomy): Bacteria > Pseudomonadota > Alphaproteobacteria > Rickettsiales > Deianiraeaceae > UBA4311. The sequence goes on from JAFSXL010000062.1 coordinate 16,422, forward strand.
TTGACGAGAATGGCAATGCGTTCAATGAGTGTATTTTGTTGGCTATAAATGCTAATAGAGGCCTTGATTACGAGCAGTCATTGGCGATTTTGATGAAGGTTTTGCGCCCAGGTGATCCATTTGTTTTAAAGGAAGCGCAGAAAAATTTTCAAAATGTTTTCTTCTCGGACACATATTACAGCTTGATGAGTGTGGGGAGGTATAAACTCAATCAGGTGCTTGGGTGTGAAATTCCTGAGGAGTGCACAACGTTGACAAGAGCTGACATCATTAATGCAATCAAGAAGTTAATACTTTTCAAACAGGATAATATTCAAATTGACGATGTTGACAGTTTAAGCAATCGCCGCATTCGTAGTGTTGGGGAGCTTGTTGAAATGCATTTTCGTGCAGGTGTTGCGAAGATGGCTAAGTATGCCAGCGAGAAATTGAACTCAATAATACTTGATACTTCTGTTCCGACTGACTGTATAGTGGCAAATCCTGTGTCAAAGTCAATCAAGGACTTTTTCATGTTGTCAGAATTGTCGCAGTTCATGGAACAGACAAACTTGCTGTCGGAGTTGGCTCACGGAAGGAAGATTTCGGCACTTGGAAATGGTGGTATAACCAGAGACAGGGCAAGCTCGGAGGTCCGTGATATTCATATTACGCACTACGGAAGAATTTGTCCAATTGAAACGACAGATGGTTCAAACATTGGTCTTGTGACAAGTTTGGCAAGCTACGCCGTGATAAATAAGAGAGGTTTTATTGAGACACCTTACCGTAGGGTTGTGGATGGTGTGATAACCGATGAGGTTGACTATTTAGATGCTACGACAGAGCGCAAATACAAAATTGGCCAGGCATCAAGAGAGATAATAGAGGCAGACCCGCATTCTGACAAGATGATAAGTGTCAGATATAACGAGGACTTTACGCTGATACCACGCAAGGATTTGGATTATATTGATATTGCGCCATGCCAGATTACATCAATGATGGCCTCATTTGTGCCGTTCTTGGAAAGTAATGACACAGCTCGTGCGCTGATGGGTTGTAATATGCAGAGACAGGCGGTTCCGCTGTTGTTCTCGGAGGCACCATTTGTCGCAACAGGCGCGGAGAAAAATACTGCCAAGGAGTCAAGTGCGGTTGTGCTGGCTCGCAGAGACGGAAAAGTTATATCTGTTGATGCCAACTCAATTATGGTTTTGCCTAAGGACGCAGGACTGACGGACAGCGTTGATATTTATA
>JAFSXL010000063.1 GCA_017444125.1 Rickettsiales bacterium
GTGGCCTCGGGCAGCACAACACAAATTTTATTTTCTTTAACTTTCTTTAACAAATTTTAAAAACTTGCATAAATTTTATTTTTTGATAAAATACACCTGTTTATAGAGTTAATTATGTCAAACGCGAACGCTATTCAAGAGTATAAACCTGCCTTTACAGAGGAAGAAATGCACGAGCAATCAAAGCAGAAATTTGGTCTAACAGATAAGGATATTGATGAAATTCTTGTATTTATTGACGAGTTTGATGAGGCGGCAAAAGGCGTTCCAGAAAACCCAGAATACGAAGACATGAAACCAGTGGTTGATAGTGGAAACAAAATCCCATCACACTGTGGCTTTATGATTATGTCATACTATGCAAACAGAAATGGTGATGATGCATTGGTATCGCTTTTGAAGAAGACATATATGCTTTTCAAGTCATTGGAAGAGGAAGACCCAGAGAGCACAAAGACAACCGATTTATATGAAACAGTTGCCTGCATCATTTTGTTCTCACCACACAGAGTTATTAGAAAATTCATTCAACAGGATTTTGCAATGGCACAAGATGTCTTGGCAAGAATGCGCAAGCGTCCTTCAACAGCGGCGGTGTTCATGTCATGCATGGCGGAGTTGTTTATTTCAACCAAGAATGACACAAAATATTCATTGGAGATTACAAAAACATTCCAAGCAATGATTGATTTCTTGCGCGAGAAAAATGGCATTACAGCGGAAGTTCCAGATGCATTGGCACCAAACTTCAATGACTTGCGAGACATCATGTCAGATTACATTGATGCTGGAAATAAAAAAGAAAGCTTGAAGAATATCAACAAATTAATTAACAAAAAGGCAGATGTTGGTCAAGCATTCCTTGATTGGATTTTTGAAAACCCATCATGTGCGTTTGAGGTCATCAAAAAGACAGATACATTTACGGAGGATTTGATTGAAATTTTCTTCCACCAGATGAAAGTTCAATATATTGCAGAGATTGTCATGTTGTTGGGAACATGCTATGTCAGCGACATGAAGTGGAACAAAGCGTTGCAATACATAATGTCAACATACAACTTTGCAGATGCGGCAAATGCAGCAGACAGATTGTTTGGTATTATCAAACGTGGCGGATTGACACATTATGGTATTTTGTTGAGACACCCAGAGTTGTTGCCACAAATTCCATTGTCAGAGGGCTCTCAGATTAATGACGGAACAGTTCAGATGATAAGGAAGATTTCATCTGTTGCAAACAACTTGACAGCGGATATTTCGGAAAAGAGTATGTCAATCACGATTGCTCCATTGGGACGTTCAAGAATTTTCCAAGATATTTGCGACATGTTAGAAGGAGTTGACAACGATGAAGAAGAAGGTGGTGGTGGATTTGCAGCTAAGTTGAGAGATAAGGACGTCATCAAAAAGATTAGAGAAAGTGGAATTTCATACTATGCAGTTGACCAATATTGCGGTAGCGAAAGTGTTGCAATTTTGAATGCCATGACAGAAGTTGCAAAAGCAAATCCAAATATTGAAGACCAATCTTCTTATATTACAGAGGTCTACAAAAAAGCTGTTTTGAAATATGGAATTATCGTTACATTGCCATATTTCACAGAGTTCTGCAATATCATTTTGTCAAAGTTGATTAGCGACAGTGAGGAAGATAATGATGAGGACTACGAGGAGATTAATGATGCTGGCATCAACACAGCTGCGGCAGCCAATGCAAATGCAGGTACGGCTTCAAGTGATGCTGATTTGTTGCAAGGATAATTGCGCTGGGCGGAGCGCATTTGGCCGCCGAGCGGAGCCCGAGCGCAGCGAGGGCGGATGGAACGAGGCGGAGCGTAGCGGTGCCAAATGGCGAGGGCATGGCCTCGGGCAGCGCAACAAAAATTAAATTCATTGACAATAAACAATCAAGCTATCCTTTTGCGTCATGACCTTCGGAAATAAATATTCAAATGCAGTCAGAGTGTTAGGGGTAGACCAAATTCGTCAGGCAAAGTCAGGGCACACAGGAATTGTACTTGGTGCAAGCGATGTTGTGACTGAACTATACAAAAACCATTTAGTATTTAATCCAAACGATCCAAAGTGGCTTGGAAGGGACAGATTTGTGCTTTCAGCAGGGCATGGAAGCGCGATGCTTTATGCGGTCCTATACTTGGCTGGCTACCGCGACATCACGAAGGAGGATTTGAAAAACTTCCGTCAACTTGGCTCAAAAACAGCAGGACATCCAGAATATGGCATGCTTGAAGGTGTGGAGATAAGCACTGGACCACTTGGTTTTGGTATTGCAAGCGCAGTCGGAATGGCTCTGGGACAAAAAATGTTGCAGGCAAGATTTGGCAACCTGTTTGATGCAAAAACCTACTGTCTTGTCGGCGATGGATGTTTGATGGAGGGCATTTGCTACGAGGCATGCAGCTTTGCAGGGCACCACAAGTTGAACAATCTGATTGTAATCCATGATGATAATAAAATCACCATTGACGGCAGCACTGATATTGCAGTCAGCGAGGACATACTGATGCGGTTCAAGTCCAACGGTTTTGAAACATTTGAATGTGATGGACACGATGTTGATGCAATAAATAAATGTCTGGAAGCCGCCAAACGCTGCGACAGGCCAGTATTTATCCAAGCACACACACACATTGGCTATGCAAGCTTGAAGCAGGACAGCAATAAAATCCACGGCGCGCCTCTAAGTGATGATGAATATGTGGACTTCAAGCAGAAAATTGACTGGAAATGCGAGCCATTTGAGATTGAAGAAGATGTTCTGCACGACTGGCGTGGCTTCTGGAAGCGCAATGAAGAGCACTATAACAGCTGGCAGGATGAGTTTGAAAATAGCGACAAGAAGGATGAAATAAAGTCATTTTTTGACTGCAAACTGTCAATTTCACAGGCAAAGCAGGAGGAGATCGTGGAATACTTCAAGAGCACAGAAAAAGAGGCCAGCCGTAAGTCATCAGGTAAGGTTTTGGAGGCAATTTTAGCTGATAACCCGAACGTCATTGGCGGGACGGCCGACTTGGGAAGCAGCATTATGTCCTATAACTCTGCATGCAAGCCAATTACGCCAACGGACAGGAGCGGAAATTACATCCATTACGGTATCCGTGAATTCGCAATGGGAGGCATCGTGTGCGGGCTGTCGGTGTGCGGTTTTGTGCCGTATTCAGGGACCTTCTTGGTGTTTAGCGACACATACAAACTCGCCATTCGCATGTCCGCTCTGATGCATTTGCCGATGATACATATTCTTACGCATGACAGCTTTTATGTCGGTGAAGACGGCGCCACGCATGAGCCAATAGAGCATCTTGACAGCTTGCGACTGATACCTGAATTGCTTGTATTTAGGCCATGTGACATTGAGGAAACGCTTGAATGCTACAACACGGCTCTGCGTTTGAAGAGGCCTTGTGCCATGGTTTTGAGCCGCCAGAATTTGGCACAAATGCATCAAAAGGCAGAGAAAATTCAAAATGGAGCTTATACTATCTATAAAAGCGATTGCGCGGATGCATTTGACGTGACAATTTTCACCAGCGGAAGTGAGGTTGAACTGTCTGTTAATGTAGCCAAAAAGCTGGAAGAACAAGGAAAGAAAATCAGAGTTGTGAGTATCTATTGCTTGGAGCTTTTGCAGCAGCTTCCAAAGCGGGCACAAGAGGAGATTTTATATTCCCGCAGCAAAGAATTTGTTGCTATTGAGGCAGGGACTGGATTGTGCCTTGCAAACTTGACAAAAGGAGGAAAAGTTGTGAATATCAGTGAGTTTGGTAAATCAGGGAAAGGCAGTGATTTGGCGGATTACTTTGGGTTTACGGTGGAGAAAGTTTTGGAGGGGATTTGAGGTTGGGTTGTGCGGGCGCGGAGCGCGTTTGCTGGACGAAGTGGAGCGTAGCGGAGCGAGGAGAGTGCAAACGGCGAGGGCGAGGCACCGGGCCGCGCAACAGAAAGCTGCTGGATTTAAAATCTGTCAAGGAGGTGGCAATTGGTTGAACCAAGAGTATATCTTCGTATATCAATATTGTTTATTGTTTGCTCTTTTGTTTTACCATTTTTGCGTTGTCGCATTCGAACTGCACCTTTGCCATTGTTATTCTGCACTTCAATGCTATTATATTCTTGTTCTTTTCCGTTAATACTTTCAGAATAGGAGGTTTTGAAATATGATTGATAATTACCCATATAAAACCGTTGAGATTTTATCAAAAGTTTTGTTTATTGCAAGAAATTATTTTTGAAATTTTGTTGCGCCGCCCGAGGCCACGCCCTCGCCGTTTGGCACCGCTACGCTCCCCCTCGTTGCGCTCGGCGGCCAAACGCGCTCCGCGCCGCGCAACTTACAACTACTTATTCACTGCCACTGCATGACAGAATGCACGAAGCATCTTTACATCGTCATCTGTTGATAGGAACTCAGGGTGCCACTGGACAGTCAAGAAGAACTTTGGATAGTTTTTCATTTCCATGACTTCTGGAATATCATCATCTGGTGAGCGACCTGTCACAATGAAATTATCAGCCATTCTTCTGACAGCAAAATTGTGGTTTGTATTCACATTGATTTCTGTTTTTCCTAAAATTTTAGCTAACTTTGAGTTCTCATCAAGAATGACGCGGTGCTTTGTTTGATTGCATTCACGACAATATGTTGCAGATTTGTGACGCTTTTTCTGGTCTGGCTGCATTTCAATTACCTCTCCGCCGAAGAAATAATTAATCATCTGCATACCACGACAAATACCAAAAACTTGTTTTTTTTGCGCCAACATGCGTTCCACCATTGCTTTTTCAAATCTGTCTCTCCTGCCAGTTGGGTCATCATCGCCACCGGTTAATACAACAGCATCAACGGCTTTTGCTACTTTATCTGCTTGCTCGCTCGTGTTTGTTAACATTACAAATGCCACATTTTCACCCTCACATGCCTGCACAAGATTATCAATATACTGATAGCGCATAGCATGAAGTGGCCAACTGGAATAGTCATGTTTGTTGTTTTCATTTGCTAAGTAATCTCCAATGACACCAATGATTTTTGGTTTTTGTGGCGCTTTTTTAACTTTTCCTTTTGCAAGTGCGCTGTGATTAAATAACGCACACAGCAACAATGATAAACAAATTATTTTACCCTTCATACAACTTTTAATTAAAAATAGTTTTTTTTATAGTCAAGCTATATTATAAAAGCCAGAGCTAATGACGCATAAATTGGGAGTTCAACAATGTGATGTGTCTCTAATTTGTAGACATTTGAGTTCTTGAAAACATAATTGTGGAGGAAGATAAATAGCAATCCAGACAGGAAAAACACAATTGCAACAATGAAACCAAGCTGCATTACCAGAATAACGCACATGATGAATTCAATTTTTTCAAGTTTGATGTATTTTTCGTAAATTGAAAACGCGAGATAGGAAATGATAAAACAGATAAATAAATCAATAAGGTTCGGTAGGTTGCCTGAATAGCCACGATAGGCCAAAATGCATGATGCAAGTATCCATATGAAACGGACTTTGATTTGGCGGTGTGTGCGGTAGATAAACAGCAACGTGATGAGATATGCGCAAAATAGTGCTTTGGTAATAAAAATCTCGTCAAAATTGTTAAACCTAAATGACAACAACATGATGTAGGTCGTGATGACAAGCTCTATGCATAGATATATGCGTGGAATTTTCTGTTGGCAGTGAACGCATTTGCCATTGCTGAGAAAATAGCCAATGACTGGAATGAAGTATTTAAATGATATTCTCTTGCCGCAGTGGTCGCACATTGGCTTATGAGTTGGTCCAATTGGTGTATCTGACGGTAAGCGCCCATAGAGAGTGGTGGAAATTCCACCAGCCCACAATGCAAAAAACAAAACTGCCACTCGGACAACTATGTCAGAATAAAACTCCACCATTTAAAAACAAGATAATATAAACAAATGGCGCAACAATCAACATGCTGTCTAATCTGTCAAATACTCCGCCATGTCCTGGTATCAATGTTCCGCTGTCTTTTACACCACATTGACGCTTGATTGCACTCTCGGAAAGGTCTCCCATTTGTGCAAGGATGATTACGATAATGCTGAAAATTGCAAAGCTCTCACCTGAAAATGAATCTTCTGAATACGTCCCAAATACTTTGTAGAGCAACATTGATATGAAAAACGAACAGAATGATCCTAAAATTGCGCCTTCATATGTCTTGTTCGGACTGATTTTTGGTGCAAGTTGAAGTTTGCCGTATTTCTTGCCAAAGATGTAAGCAAATGTGTCAACTGAATAGACGGTGATGAACATCCACCATGTGATTTTTAGCCCTTGTTCTGTGGCATTGCGGACGAGGATAATTGACAAACAACAAATGGCGATGTAGATAATTCCCCAGCGGCGTAGGAGGATGAATGTACGGTTGCTTTTATCTTTGATGTTGTCAAGCATTTTAATGAGCTCGTAAATCATTAAACATCCGCATGTAAAGATGCCAATGGTATAAACTATCTGGCCGATTGAGACAACAACTGCAAATGCAACAATCATCACAATACCGGATATTATTCTTTTTTTGGCCTTTTCTGGCAGTGCATTTAAGAAAAAAAACAGTTTTCCCAATAGCGCTTTGGTGACAACAAAGACATTTTTTGCAACATCACAGATGATATTGAAAATTGAATGTGCTTGTTTAAAACCTTCTTCTTTTAGTTTATCAATCTTTTGTGCTGCTTTTTTAGCGCTTTCCTGTAATTCCTTTTTGTTTGTCATACAACTAATTCAACACAAAAAACTATTACATTTTCTATTTTTATATCATAAATGTCAAGGAATAATTCCAGATGGAGTGCTGCGCGGCGCGGAGCGTGTTTGGCCGCCGAGCGTAGCGAGGGGGAGCGTAGCGGTGCCAAACGGCGAGGGCGTGGCCTCGGGCGGCGCAACACAAATTTTTTGTTTTGTAGGGGGATATACTTTTTTATAAAAAACTTGCAAATAACAACTGTGTTTTTAACTATCTATCCTGATAAACTGTGTGAAAAAGAAGCTGCTGTGCATACTCTGCTGTTTTTTCTTTTTTACACATTCTTTTGCACCACAAGCTCGTGCTGATACAATAAGTACATTAAAAGAAATTCTTGGTTGGACGGTCGGAGATAAGTTGATGGAAAAATGTGCTGAATGGCTTGAATGTGATGGCTATGAACAACCGTCTGTATTAGATAGTTTAACTGGGGTTGGTTCTAAAAAATACAAACAGAGCGTATGTGCTGTATCTGGACTTTTGTATAATGGAGGAAAAATAATCGGGTTCATGATGGGTAGTGGTATTCTTGGTAGCTTAGTTGGTCTTACCATTGGTAATAATATTGGTCAGGCTCTTGAATGTCTCTATACATGGATGAAGAGTAAAAGTGCAAAAAAAACAGCAGAAAAGTATCGTGTATGTTTAGATGATATTGCGCAAGGACATCCGCTTCCATATACCGACAGACAAATAGCAAAACTGTTGGATTTAATGAATATACCGCCAACGGTTGAAAATATTGTTGGCGCATATGACAAAATTTGTCTTAGAAATAGTAAAGGGATGGCTCAGTTTTTCGGCCGAGGAGCAGTTTTTGATAATGTTCTTGTTGATCATGCACCTGGATATACTTATGTGTTATGCGCAAGTGTTTATAGTGCTTGTCCTTGTGTGTATAATATTCAACATGGAACTCTAAATGAGCCGGATTATATCACAGACGAGAATGGTGTAATTGTAATGGAAAATGGAGAATTACAAATGAGAAATAAGGAGCAATACCAAAAGAGATATGCTAAACATTGCAGAATTATGAGATTTAGGGATCTATACGAACAAACAAATGATCTGCCTAATCTGTTTCACTTTTCGTGTAATGACATGGTTGGTTTTTCAAAAGGTAAATTACCTATTACTGCACCAATAGTTCAATGTATTGAGGGAACGGCAAGAAATATCTTTGAAATGCCAATTCTTGGTAAGCCAGTAACGACTTCATATAAAGAAAACGCCATTGAACAATATCGGAATGATTATCAATTTGTTAGTAATATTGTGAATAGCATTGCTAATGTTATTGGGGTTGATAAAAATGGTAATATCAGAAGGACACAAACAGATATTAATAATCATCTTGCAAGAGATTTTTCAATAGCAGAAAGAATAAAAATATATGGTTTGCTAAAACAACTTTGGACAAAAGAAAATGCATTTAAAACAGAATATACAAGGGGTGCAGACGGGAAGTGTATTCAACTGGGAAAAAATAGATATGAATTTACGCAATCTAATGTTACATTTATTGAGAAATATTTTACAAATCCAGCAGAAGACCCGTTGATGTTCTGTTGTGATGCTGAATATCAAAATAAACTTCATGGCACTTCAAGATACGCTTGTTCTTCGCCAACATCATGCCCTTATGCAGACAGACATGACTATTCTAATGTGGAAGCATGTGTGAGTGATAAGTATATTACATATGCAAGGGATAGGAACAGGTTTATTTTTACGAGAGGTTTGCGCAGAGATTTTCCATTAGAAAACTCACAAATAAAAGAGACAA
>JAFSXL010000064.1 GCA_017444125.1 Rickettsiales bacterium
ACCCCGTCATTTATCAAAAATGTCATCGCCCTGATGTGGTCGGCAATCACACGGAGTGGCACATCATCCTTCAAACTCTCGCCACTTCTTTTGTCATATTCCTTGATGTCGTTGATGATTGCTTGCATCAGCGAGGTTTCATAGGTGTCTGTCTTGCCTTCCGCAACGGCAATTAGTCGTTCCAAGCCAGAGCCTGTGTCAATGTTTTTGGCTTTTAGTGGCTTCAAATCGCCATTTGTGAACCGCTCAAATTGAGTGAAAACCAAGTTCCAGATTTCCATATAGCGGTCGTGTTCACCAACTCCACCTTCCATATTTCCGCCCCTGATTTTTGTGCCTTCGCCGAAGTCGTAGAATATCTCGCTACAAGGTCCGCAAGGTCCGGTGTCGCCCATCGTCCAGAAGTTGTCATCGCTTGAAATTTTCACAATTCTATGCTCGTCAATATGTTTTTTCCACAACTGCAATGCTTCTTCGTCTGTGTGATAGATGGTGACATACAACTTGTCCTTTGGAAGTTGAAGATTTTTGGTGACAAATTCCCAAGCCCAAGCGATGGCTTCTTCCTTGAAATAATCGCCGAATGAGAAGTTGCCAAGCATTTCAAAGAATGTGTGGTGGCGGTTGGTGTAGCCCACGTTGTCAAGGTCGTTGTGTTTTCCGCCTGCTCTAACACATTTTTGGCAACTGCAAGCCCGTGTTATCTCATCAAAACCGCTATTTGGCAAGCCAGCAAATCTGTCTTTAAATTGGTTCATCCCAGCATTGGTGAAAAGCAGTGTGTTATCCCCAGCTGGCACAAGTGACGAGGATTTAACCTCAACACATCCTTTGTCCTTGAAAAAACCCAAAAACTCATCGCGAATTTGTTGATATGTGGTTGACATAAATTTTTCTGCAAGCTCTGATGATGGTTTTTAATTTCAAGGGTTTTCAAAACAAATCGGTCTCACCCTTTCAGGCAAGACCGACCTGTTTAATAAGCTATTTTGTTAGAAAACTTATCTAACAAAACTAATATATCATCATTTCACATCCTCCATTACTTTGATGATATTGCAGCCGTATTTCAAATCTTTTGAAGAGTGGTAAATCGCTTTGTCAACATCTGGCACAAGCTTGTCATAACATGCAGCTTTTATTTCATCATCGGTGGCGCTGGTTCTTCTGGCCCATCCGCTTTTGGCTGCTAAAATTTTACCAGTTGCAGGTCTGCCATCATCAATTTTGGCGTCAAGCTCACTTGTCATAGCGGCGGATAAGGCTCCCTGATTATTACTATCCCGTGTAACCTGTGCTGAAACAATTCTGAACATAAATATTGCATTGTGATTATAAGTTGATCTAAACCAAGTGTTGTTTGTTTCCTCTGGAGCATTTTTCATATTTGACATTTGCCCTGCGTTGGGAAAAACACACATAACTGGATTACCATCTGATCTTTTGTTGGTAAAACCAATAAAATTAATAAAGACACGATCATCAAAAGAGGCTGTTGCACTTCTTGATTGCGCATAAGTTGTACCATCAAGATCTGTTGGGTTTGAACATGATTTAGTTTCTTTTAAACCATTGTTGGCTGCATGTTTACAATCTTTATGTCGTCCATTCAGCTGTGATACAAAATTCTCGTTATCAATGTATGATAATAGAGTGCACATGGCTGTAACATAACTACCATAAAGATGTGTCTGTATAAGTGCCCTATTGTTTGCTGATTTGCCTACGTCAAAGAAACCGCATTCTCTTGTTTTCTTTGTATATTCTATGAGCTTTTGAAATTCACCATATTTTTTAGCCTCTTGTTCGCCCATATTTCCGGGAACAACACGATACGTATCATAAAACTGATGAAAAGCTTTCTCATAGTAATCAAACTCAAAAATGATACGCTGTATTTTAGCACGATCAACAATTTGACGACCAACTAACAATGAACCTACTAATAAAGATAATATAAGAAGAACAATA
>JAFSXL010000006.1 GCA_017444125.1 Rickettsiales bacterium
CCTATTCATTGTTCAAATCTTCTTCATTGTGCATATCAACTTCTTCGGTATTTTCATCGCACAAAGCAATTAAAGCAACATCTGGATAAGTTTTATCACTATGATTCATAACAATTAATAATATAATTTTATTACAAAATATCTGTTTTAGCAAGAAAAAAAACGCTCTGTTGAACCAGCTATCAATCTATGTTGCGCTGCCCGCGGCCACGCCCTCGCCATTTGGCACCGCTGCGCTGCGCCTCGCTCCATCCGCCCTCGCTGCGCTCGGGCTCCGCTCGGCGGCCAAATGCGCTCCGCGCCGCGCAACAATTTCAAAACAAAATGAATAAACAAAATGAATAATCTATCTTTGTTGACAATTACAAAATCATCTTTAGCATAAAGTCATAGGGGTATAGCTCAGCTGGTAGAGTAGCGGTCTCCAAAACCGTCGGTCGTGGGTTCGAATCCTACTGCCCCTGCCAGTTGTTTGATATGTTTTTTCTTAGCACAAGAAACAGTAAGGTTGTTGGAGATTTCAAGAAAGTAGTCCTAAACCCTATTGCAGAGGACAACGGAGGAATATTCGTCCCAAGCTTCATCTCACAGTTTGAATACAAAGAAATCTACAAGTTTAGTAAAATGTCATATCCACAGATAATGGCAGAACTGTTAGAACGGTTTTGTGATAAGGGAATAGATAGGGATATTCTGCATGAACTAACTGAACGAGCATTTAGCGGGTTTGGTAATTTCGGTGTGCCAATAGACGAACATACGCGAACAATGGGAGATAAATATTTTTCCTTAACAAGATTAGATGAAAACCTTGACATGGCAAGCTTGACCTATGGGCCAAGTGGATGCGTGAAGGATTATGGTTTTTGTCTTGCAGCAGAGTTTATAAACTACTTTGCTGAAAAAGAAGGAAAAGTTCGTTCTATCATTGATATATCAGATGGAAATTCTGCATTGAGCACCGCTCTTGCCACCAGAAACAAGAAATGGATTAGAGCATTTACTGTATTCAATACAACAAACAATGTCTCCACAAGGTCGTTGATGCATAAGGCCGAGACACTAACCCAAGATGAAGCAAATAGATATGGGATTGATATTGCTCAACTGGAAAAGGAATGGATTGAAGCAGAAAAAAAAGCAGCAGAACAACGCAAAGCAGAAAGAGAAGCAAACAGATTAAAAGGTATTTATGACGATGACGATGAGGAAGAGAAAGTTAAGCTTTTTGAACCAAAGGTGTTGAATTTTAGTTATGCCACGGCCGCAATGGATATAGCCACCATCAACAAATCAAGATACGATATTTACAACAATACCAGTTTGCGCGAGATGATAAACCTGACATTTATTAACGAGTTAAATGTGTTGAATATACTTGCATATATCCCTGCATTTTTCAAGATGGCATTGAGATTAGATTTTCAACCATTTTGCGTTGCCGTGCCAACCTCTAATATGTCTCTCGGCATGGCGGCCTACTTTGCAAAGAAGATGGGTCTACCAATTGCAAAGATTATACTTGGAGTTGAAAAAAACAACTTCTTCTTTGACTTCCAAAACAATGGAGCAGCCAACACAAAAAAAGAAGTTGAAGACGGAAATTCTTCGCTATATTCAAATTATCCTACAAACTTTGAGAGGTTGCTGTTTTATATGTATGGTGCAAATCAGGCATCAGTCAATAGAGCTATACAAGAGCTTGAAACAAATGGAATTTACAAACTAAACGACACAACAATGAGGAAGTTTAGAGATGAATTTTTTGTCACCATATGTGATAACCAAATGAGCCAAAGAAATGGTATTTTCTCAATGGTGAGAGAGAAAAAAATTCCAGTGGACGTCCATCTTGCCATATCCAGAATTGCCGCCAATAATGCATTAAGTGAAATTGGTTCACAAATTTCAATGTTACCGATTGTTATATTCAATACCCTTGATTATCGTAGGAATTTGGAGTTCGTCAATGCATCACTTGGATATGAAATTGAAGTTGATAAAACTCCGTGGACAGAACTTGACACAGAGCGCTTTGATGATAAGGAAATAGCCAATGACGAGCACAACATCCTCAGTTATGCAGTTAGCCAGATTGAGAAGATGAAGTGGTCTTAGGCATTTTCAGTTTGGAATATGTCCCGCATGAGGACAGAGAAAAAGAAACAATCAAACCGACACAGATAGAAAAAACCTGCACCAAATATGTGGCGCGGCCCGAGGCCACCCCCTCGCGGTTTTTAA
>JAFSXL010000065.1 GCA_017444125.1 Rickettsiales bacterium
AGAGAGAGTAGTTTAAGTTCTTTATCATCATCTCTTAAAAAATCTTTTACTCTTATAGAGTTATCTATTGTATTATTGATATTATCTTTATTAGTAGGATCTTTATTGGTTGGCCGTCAAATTGTTGACCGTGCTAAAATACAACGTATCATATTTGAATTTGATTACTATGAGAAAGCTTTTCACCAATTCTACGACACTTATCGCTATGTGCCAAGCTCGTTGCCATACAAACAGTGCATAAAATATTCAGTGTTCCAAGGTCCGGCTTGTGCAAGAAACGATACAGCGTGCCAGAACAATACTGGGCCATGGACTTATCATTTCAACGTTCAGCAATGGTGTCAACAGTTTACCACTGATATCGCTGTGCCCGCAAAACTGGTTTCAAGCACATGGACGCAAATTCCACTCTTCAATAATTTAGTGGTTACCGGCTTAATTGAAGGTGATGACGGTTACAGACAGCATTTGGCGAAAGATATGACTGAAAAAAATAGTAATTTTGTCTACAAATTATTCCGTGAAGATGGATGGCGAAGCGACTATTATAAGACATCATTTGACGGAAATGTATACTTAAGAATTTATGCTTTTCATAAGAAAAATGCCGCATCCTATCTAAGAGGCCTTCCAATGACTGGTGAGAATTATTTTGTCAATAGGTTGTTAGATAAGAATATAATGCTGTTTTATGGATTGATTTGGTCAAGACAGGGCGGCGGTCAATGGGCACGTGCCGCAAACACATTTACATCGGCTTTGAGCTCCAAACTTGCCTCTGAATTAGATGCCAAAATTGATGATGGTAGACCTACAACAGGAAACCTTATGGGAATTGTTCCAGCCAGGGGAATTCATGAGACAAATGCTGAAAAGATGAAGCAATACTGCTACGACGCCGCTGGAAATGACATTGAGAAAGCACTTTACAACACCAGCACAAATACGCAGTATGGGTGTGATTTGATTAAGGTTATGGAGCCGGTGAAATAATTTTTCCACTCCACTTTACAATAAAAAAAGTGTATTTACATGATGACATCAAGCCAATATGTCGTGCAAAGCTGACAGTGATTTGAAAAGCAAAGATTACCTTGAATTTATTGATATTACGGGTGCTTGCGAGAACAATTTGAAGAACATAAATATTCGTATCCCGAAGAACAAATTTGTGGTAATTACTGGCCCGAGTGGCAGTGGAAAGTCGTCCTTGGCGTTTGATACGATTTACAGGGAAGGCCAGCGGAGATACGTGGAAAGCTTGTCAAATTATGCGCGCTACTTCATGGGTTCGCAGGCAAAGCCGGATGTTGAAAAAATCACCGGGCTAGCTCCAGCAGTGGCCATAGACCAAAAAACCACATCACGTAATCCGCGCTCAACAGTCGGGACGACTACTGAAATATATGACTTTATCCGTCTTTTGTTTGCAAGGATTGGAAAAGTTTATTCTCCAAAGACAGGCAAGCAGCTGTTTAAGCACTCAAAACAGGAGATAATTGCACTGCTTTCATTGCTTCCGCTTGGAACAAAATTGCGATTGCTGGCACCAGTAATTAGAGGACAAAAAGGCACATTCGCGACTGAACTTTTGCATCTAAAAAAGCAAGGATTTGATAAGGCAAAAATTGATGGAAAATTCTACGGTTTGACCGAGAGCATTCCTGTTTTAGACAGTGAAACAGAGCACACAATTGAGATTGTTGTGGATAGGATAATCATGAAACAAAACATGGGCACGCGCATTTTTGATGCAGTAGAAAAGTGTTTGAAAGTCTCTGAAAGCGTTGTGATTGCGGACATCGTGGAGCTCGGCGCAAAGTCCGTTGGCTCTGATGATGGGTTTGTGCTGAACGAAACACTAACCGCGCGCGAGAAGGAGCAACTGGTTTTCACAACAAAATATGCCTGCCCTGTGTCAAGTTTTACGATTGATGAGATAAATACAAAATTTTTCTCGTTCAATAGTCCGTTTGGTGCCTGTCCTGCTTGTCATGGGCTGGGAACGGAGGTTTTTTTCAAGGAAGATTTGATTGTGCCGGACACATCGCTCTCGCTTGCAGACGGCGCGATTGAACCATGGCAGCACGACAATCCGCGCTACCACAATCAGATAATTTTTGCGCTGTCAAAGAAATATAATTTTTCAGTCAACACGCCTTACGAACAGCTGCCGGAAGAGGTCAGAAAGGTGTTGTTGTATGGAATAGAGGACGAACTTTTGGACGTAAATTTTGAAGAAAACATGCGCTCGGAGAAGGTGAAAATCCAGTTCACGGGCGTGGTCGGAGAGCTCACTGCGAAGATGCAAAATGCTAATGAAGATCCACTAATTTTGGAGGAGTGCGAGAAATATCAAACACTGACGCGTTGCCATGTTTGTTGTGGTTATCGTCTAAAAAAAGAGGTATTGCAAGTGAAAATATGCGATAAAAACATCGGCGAATTGTGCGACATGCCGGTTTGCGACCTGCAAGAGTGGTTTGCGGAGCTGCCAAAAAAGCTTACGCAAAGCGAAAATGAAATTGCGGAACAGGCAATAAAAGAGATAACGCGGCGGCTTGGCTTCTTGGCTAATGTCGGTCTGGATTACCTGACTTTACTGCGCTCGGCCAACACTTTGTCAGGCGGTGAGGCACAGCGTATTCGGCTTTCAACCCAGTTAGGAAGTGGGCTCTGTGGGGTTATTTATGTCCTTGACGAGCCATCAATCGGGTTGCATCAGTCGGACAATCACAAGCTGATAAACACACTAAAACAGCTGCGCGACTTGGGAAATTCGGTCATTGTGATAGAACATGATGAGGAGACAATGCGCGCTGCGGATTATCTCATTGACATCGGCCCGGGAGCAGGTAAATACGGTGGAGAAGTCATCTCTGCGGGCACTCCGGAAGAAGTGATGCAATCTAAAAACGGGATGACAGGAATGTTCTTATCTGGCGCCATGAAAATAGATGTCCCGAAAGCCAGAAGGAGATATGGAAAAAACAACTGCATTACTATCACTGGATGCTGCGAGAACAACCTGAAAAACGTTGACTTGACACTGCCGCTCGGCATGTTTATTGCAATCGCGGGCGTCAGCGGAGGAGGAAAATCAACCTTAATTCTTGACACTTTGTATGCTGCCATAGCCCAGCAAATTACGCGCTCACATGTGCGGCCGGGCAAGTTTAGTGAGCTCAAAGGCCTTGAAAACATTGACAAGGTCATAAAAATAGATCAAGATCCAATAGGCAGAACCCCGCGTTCAAGCCCTGCAACTTATACAGGACTTTTCACAATGATAAGGGACTTGTATGCATCGCAACCGCTTTCAATCGGCCGTGGATACAAATCAAACCGCTTCTCGTTCAATGTCAAGGGTGGCCGCTGTGAGAACTGCCAAGGCGATGGTGTAGTTCAAATTGAGATGCACTTCCTGCCAGATGTCTACGTAAAATGCCCCGTTTGCAATGGCCGCAGATATAATCAGGAGACACTTGAAGTGAAATATCGTGGCTATTCAATAGACGAGGTGCTTGATATGTCAGTCCGCGAGGCACTGGATTTATTCAATGACATTCTTCCGATAAAGGAAAAACTGGCATCGCTATACAATGTTGGACTTGACTACATCAAGCTCGGGCAGTCAGCAATGACACTATCAGGTGGTGAGGCTCAGCGTATAAGATTAGCGAAGGAGCTCTCTCGCAAGGCCACTGGAAACACACTTTACATCCTTGACGAGCCAACGACAGGGCTTCATAGCTGCGACATCAAGCGGCTGTTGCAGGTGCTCCACACGCTGGTTGACTATGGAAATACGGTTGTTGTTATTGAGCACAATTTGGATGTCATCAAGACTGCAGATTACGTGGTTGACATTGGCCCAAAAGGTGGCAAACTTGGTGGATATATCGTGGCTGCGGGCACTCCGGAAGAGGTCAGAGATAATCCTGCAAGCGTGACTGGTGAGTATTTAGGAAAAGTATTGTAAAAAATTGCACGAGCGGGTGACGGGAATCGGACCCGCGTAGCCAGCTTGGGAAGCTGGAACTCTACCATTGAGCTACACCCGCACAACTCATGATGTAAATAGTGAATTAAAAGTCAACATTTTATCTTGATTTTATCTTGACATTTGTTTGATATGGATTATCGGGCTGTTGATATGATTGATATAAACTGGATTGTTGAGCATCGCGAGAAGTTTGAACAGGCCATGCAAAAGCGCAATTTGACGCTGAATGTTGACGAGATTTTGGAACTGCATCAAAAGCGCAAGAAGAAAATGTTTGAGTTTGAAACCATGGCAAGTGAGAAAAACAAGCTTGCGAAGGAGGTTGGGGCGCTCGCGCAGCAGGGAAAATCCAAGGAAGAGCTGGCAGAATATATTGAACGAGGTAAGAAAATAGCGGATGATTTGGCAAGCTTGGATACCGATTTGCAGTCAATTCAGATGGAGTTGACGAAGAAATTGGCGGTTATTCCGAACATGGTTTTGGCCGATGTTCCGTTCGGCAAAGACGACAGCGAGAACTTTGAAATGCGCAAGTGGGGCACCAAGCCAAAGTTTGATTTTCAGCCATTGGAGCACACGCAGCTCGGCTTAAATACTGGCACGCTTGACTTTGAACGCGCTGTAAAAATGTCTGGTAGCCGTTTTACAATTATGCGCGGTGAATGCGCTAAATTAGAGCGTGAACTGCGTAATTTCATGATTGGCATTTGCAATGAATTCGGATTTGAAGAAATGTGGATACCTTTCATGGTGAACTACAAGGCCGCTTACAATGCTGGTCAACTGCCAAAATTTGAGGAGGACATTTTCAAAACTACAGAAGGTCATTACCTCATTCCGACAGCTGAAACGGCACTCGTGAACGTATACGCTGACAGCATTTTGAAGGAGGAAGACCTGCCAATCAGAATGTGCGCGTATAGCCCATGCTTCCGCAGCGAGGCCGGCAGCGCTGGAAAAGACACCACAGGGATGATAAGACAGCACCAATTTACGAAGGTGGAAATTGTCGCGATCACAACCCCAGAGCGCGGAGAGGAGGAGCACGAGCACATGTTAAGCTGCGCGGAGACAATCTTACAGCGCCTCGGCTTGCCATACCGTGTAATGGTTTTGTGCGGAGGAGACATTGGCTTCTGCTCGGCCAAGACATATGATTTAGAGGTTTGGCTGCCAGGACAGAATAAGTATCGCGAGATTTGCAGTTGCTCTACAACAACAAATTTCCAGTCGCGTCGCGCAAAAATCCGCTACGAGAGAAAAGACGGCAAAAAGGAATATCCATACATGTTGAACTCATCAGCGTTAGCCATTGGCCGCACCATTGTTGCACTGATGGAAAACTATCAAACTGCTGACGGCAAAGTGGATTTTGATAAGATTTTTAGCTTGTTGAAATGATAGTTGCGGAGTTTAATTGTAATACTTTTCCTGTTGCGCAAGCGCGGAGCGCATTTGGCCGCCGAGCGCAGCGAGGGGGAGCGTAGCGGTGCCAAATGGCGAGGGCGTGGCCTCGGGCAGCGCAACAGTCATTTTAAATTGTTAAAAGCGATTTGATTATGATAATGAATATAGTTTTTAATGCATTTGTTTTTCTACTCGCAGTCGGCGGGACTATATTTGTGCTGACACTCACGCAAGCATTTTACAGAAACTGCAAAGTCAAAGACAGGTTTATAAAATTCGGCTGTCGCTCGTTGCAAGCCATCGCAATCTTGATGTTTATACTCTACTGCGTTATTCACACAATGTGGATTGTTGAAATGATTGTCAAGCACAGCGCATGATCACAGTGCATTTTTTATCTCATTTAGCAATTCAATTACTTCTTCCAAGTCGCATTTTTCCGAGTTGTCTGCGTCGGGTGAAAACAAATCTCCTGTCTGTTGAGCGCTGTTTTGTTCCTCTTTCACAAGCTTCATTTTGGCAAAAAACTCAATTGCGGCCATAAACATAATTTTATCAAATGAAAGCCCCTGATTTTGCGCCAACACCTTCTCAACAACAGGCGCAAATTTGTCAACAATGTTGTTTGCTTGCTCTATTTTATCTTTCCTACACCACATTGAATAGTCATGTCCGCAGAGCGAAAAACTCACCTTTTGGCACTCATTGGCGAGCATCATGTAGTCCTTTGGTGAAATGAAAATACTCACAAAAAGTCGTGCAAATATCAACGCTTTTTTTTACTTGTCAAGTTAGTGCTTGCGCTTTTGAATACGCGCATACATCTTGCGGCTACTGTGTGTCTGCTTGGCCATTGGCGGCTGGACGTTTGTGCGGTATTTCTGAATGACGCGCCCCTTGTCAGTGCTGTAAATAGAGAACTCCACGCGCACTTTGTCTTGTGGAAAAACTTTGATTTTTTTCTCCTTAAAAATGCCTTTTAGATATGCCGTCACAATAACACCATTCTCCATTTTAACTTTGCAAATTCCATTCGGAAGCACCTCTAACACCTCGCCGTCCATCTCAACCATGCCTTGTTTTGGTTGTTTTGGCTTCTTCTCAGCGTCATTATTTCCTTGAAACTTCCTATTTCTATTATTAGAAAAATTGATATTACCTGGCATTTTAAATCAAAAACAATTTATTCGTATGCACTTTTTTTAATTGTCAATATTTGCAAAGCCACCAAAACTGCTGGGGCAGAAGGATTCGAACCTCCGAATGGTGGTACCAGAAACCACTGCCTTACCACTTGGCTATGCCCCAATGCAAATTGATGCAATCCCATTAAAATATAAAGTCAAGTGAAATTATTTATTTTTCTTAATAACCGCCCTGCCCTCTTTTCCATTACCTTTCTGCTTATATTTCAACCCAAAATACAAAGCTACAACGCAACATGTCATACCAATTACAGTCATCACGTCAAGCTCGTAGCCCATAAACGCAACCGACAAAAGCAGTGCCGTTGGTGAGTGAGCCAAGGACATCATGGTTGTTTTTGAAGGGCCAATGTGTTCTATTAAATAGTATGCACAAACGGTTATCAGCCCAGAAGCACCAAATGCAAGATAGGCCCAACCCACTAAATACTTGGCGTCCATAGGCATTGGCACAACCGTTTTATATTTACAAACTGCAAAAATAAACACTAAAATTGAACCAATGAACGCACCATATGCAGCCAGTGCAAAGTTGTTGATTGTCTGCTTGGCTGGCGAGGTTCTAATCACAACGTAGCTAATAGAATTGCTTACTGGCGCAATGAACGCAAAGCAAATTCCGAACATCAACTGCGCAAATGTGAGATTGGAAATCCTCATGTTTGAGTGCGACATCAGCGCGATACCGATTGCCCCGATGAGTGCCGAAATTAGTATTGTCCGTGAAGGTTTGTGGCGCTCTTTCAAAGCCATTAAAAGTTCAACAAATATCGTTTTTGTTGAAGAAATGAATGCAACTATTCCTGCGGCCAAAAATTTTGACCCATGATATGACCCCATGAAGTAGCAGAAATAGTATAGAAATGCAACTTTCAAGATAACCTTGAATTCCTCTTTGTTGAGCTTAAAAATCTTACCCTTGCCGAGTAGTGTCATGAGAACAAAAATGAAGAGCGATGAGCCCATGTTGCGGTAGAAAATGGAGAACTCAACGGGCATGGAATAGCCAGCATGCAGCTTAACAAAAAACCATGAAAATCCGCCCGAGAGCAATAAAACCGCGGACAGGACAAAAGTTAGAGCGTTCATTTTTTCTCAACCCATAATAGATATAATTTTTTATTTACAACATAAAAAAAACATCAGCTATTGATTTATGTTGCGCCGCCCGAGGCCACGCCCTCGCCGTTTGGCACCGCTACGCTCCCCCTCGCTGCGCTCGGCGGCCAAACGCGCTCCGCGCCGGCGCAATATAATAAAAATTGACAATCAACAACTTTTTTGTATAATCGCCTGTGCTATGTACGCATTAAAAGCGATAATCACATCTGGAATTTACGTGCAAATCATCTTCGGAGTGCTGATTTTTGGCCTCATAATGATGGTTGCGATGGCATTTTCAAAGCGCAAAAAACTGGCCTACATAAACTCATACATCACTGAATTTGAGAAGACATTCTGGTCTGGAATTTCACTGGATCAGTTCTATGAGAGCAACAAAGAAAACCTCTCACACCCGCTTGGATTGATATTCAAAGGTGTTATGGACGAGTGGAACGCTTGCGCAGCATTTAGGAATAACATTGGTTCCAAGGCGGATGTCAAAGAGCGCATGCTAAACATTGCACATATCAAGAAAATTGAGACAATGAAAGTTTGTGAGAACTATCTTGACATTTTAAGATTGTTCATCCACGGCGCCCCATTTTTAGGACTTCTTGGCACAATCATGATTTTGATAAATGTATTCTATAATGTTGACCTTGAAAATGGTCTCACGATGGCGACCACTGGAAAAGGTATTGCAAGCTCACTGGTTTGTATTATGTTTAGTATTTTTGATGTCATCGTGGCCATGGGAATTCACTTCATATTTGACAGAAAAGCACAAAAAGTAAGCGACAAAATGGATGCATTTATTGTGGATTTTTTGAATATTTTGACACGTAGTGTTGATGCAAACACAGTAGGAGGTGGCTTTTTGCCAGCACCAGTAAGCATGCCGCAAATGAATAACATCCAACCAGTTGAACAGACGAAACGTTTACAGCAAGATCCTCAACCAGCACCTGCACCAGCGGAGCCACCAAAGAAAAAACCAAGGCCTGCCAGCAGTGATATTTAGTAGTAATATGATTTACAGTCAGCAGTTCTCAAGACGAAAAGAGCGCGAGATACCGAAGCCAAGTATAGTGCCAATAATGCTGTTATCGGCTGTATTGCTGATTTGCACATTATTTATCATGCAACCAATAAAAACGGGCATAAATATTGACTTACCAAAGGTTAATACTGATTTGTTTGAGATTTATGATGACTTCCAATATGCAAATGTTCAAATCAGAAAAGACGGTCTGATATTCATAAACGGTCGTCCAATCGCAGTAAAAGATATTGAAAATATGCTGAAAAATGTGCTGCAAATTAGTAATGATGCAAGGATTTTTGTCCATGCTGATAAGTCAATTTCATATGGAGATATTGCGGTGCTGTTGAATTATCTAAACAATCTCGGTTATTCCGATATTGCGCTGGTTGGGAAATATAATCATAATAAATAAATATTTGTTGCGTCGGCGCGGAGCGCGTTTGGCCGACGAGCGCAGCGAGGGGGAGCGTAGCAGTGCCAAACGGCGAGGGCGTGGCCTCGGGCGGCGCAACACGGGTTTTGAAAGAATATTGCAGTATAAACCCAAAAAAATTTAAAAATTTGCGGGTTTTTACGCCAAAGCCCCTGCGCACGAAAAGCACTTTGCATCACTGGACGTGCGGGGCCTTTGGCATGCGCGGCCGCTGCCGACCGCCTCCGCCCTTGACAAGTCAAGGCCTGCGGCCGCGCAAAAAAAAATAACAAATAAAAAAAACAACAAATAAACCCAAATCAATCTTTCACTTTAACAAAGCGTCCACCATTAAAATACACCGCCACCGGACTTTTCTTGTTGGCATATTTCATTTTATAAACATTACCATCAACCCTATATTCACAGCCGATTATCCTCTCCTTTGCGCGCTGGCAAGAAATAACTTTACTATCAGACATGGGCAGAATTTCCTTCACGCCAAGGTTTTGCGCCCAGATTTTATGCAGATAATCACTCTTAATTGGCTCAACGGAGTAGTATTTTCCGCCTTCCAAGAAGACAACATTTTTCAAGTTTTGGTTATAAACAAGCACAGGTTTTGGTGAGTTAATATATGAAATCAGGCCACAAACGGCCATCGTCATACCCACTGTTTTAATAATCCAACTGCGCGCAAGAAAAACTGCAACAAGCCCTGCAATGATGATACCCAACTGCCATGTTTTCATCTGCGGAGCCAGTAAATAAGCATTGTGGAGGTTTGCGGTGTAGTCGGTGATTTGGCAAATAATGCAGGCAAAAAAGTCGGCCACGCGGTATAGCAAGTCGCCCAGCGCGGTGCCATTGCAAAGCATTCCAACAAACGAAATTGGCAACACCACAAACTCTGTCAGCGGAATAACTGGAATGTTTGAGACAAGCCCTATCCATGCGTATTGCTTGAAGTGGTAGATCTCAAAAAACACAGTTGACAGCGTGGCGATGACAGACGATGCAAGGATGCCACCGACATATCTGACCGCGCGCGATTTTACAGACGGCAAATTGTTGACGAGACGGCTATTATAGACACTTATCAGGCCGAAGACCGCCATAAATGACATCTGAAATGATGGCGACAAAATGCGCTCTGGCGATAGCACCAGCATGGATAAAAATGTGAAAAACAGGACATTCATTGAGGTGCGCGCGCGGTTGAGGAAGAGTGCCAAAAAGCCCAGTGAGACCATGATAAAACTGCGGAAGGCCGAGATTGGTACGTTCGCGATTTGTAGGTATATCAAACACACCGCGATGGCCGGTATGGCCGCAAATTTCTTGGTGTTGTAGTGTAGCGCGATGCTCGGGAACAGCGAAAAAATGTGAATAAAAATCATGAATACGAACGACACAATGACCGACATGTGAAGCCCTGAAATAGCCAGTATGTGCGCGCAGCCGGAATGCCGAATGTTGTCAAGTTGCTCTTGCGGAATGAAGCTGTTGTTGCCGGTCAAAATTGCAATAATTACGCCCGCGCCGTGGCTGCGGTTTGTGGCCTCGTAAATCCTGCTTTGAAGCCGTTTGCGGAAGTTGTCAACAAAACTCTGGCCGTTATTGTCAACCACTCCAAGTTCTTTGATGTTTCCGCGCGCGATGATGCCAAAAAAGCGGGCGTAGTTCTCATAGCTCTTGTCGCCCGGGAAAACGCCATATGACACAGTCCTGATGGATGTCTTGATTTTCACTGTGCTGCCAACCGAAAATTCCATCGGGTTACCACTGTATTTCAACTTCAACAGCCCATTTTTCAGGGACAAAATCGGTGGATTTATCGCAGAAAGCGTCAAAATTGTGTCGCCAGATGTCAATCTTATGTCTCGCACTTTTGCATCAAAAATTGCCTCGCGAGCTCCGTATTTAGTGGGCTCGTCAGGTGTTGTATAAATCTTCCATGCGGCAGACAAAAACCCGCACAAAAAGGCCACTAAAAACACAATTAAAATCTTTGTGTGTCTATTCAAAATGTGAAATATGACCGCCAACAGTAACGCAATGCAGGTTAATGTAGCAATTATTACACGCGCAGTTTGGCCAGTAAAAAAGCATGCAAGAATGCCAGCTGCGAATGTCAAAATCGTCCAAAATCTTAGGTTTGTCTCCTCACATTTGAGCTGATTTTTCAAAATTTCTGCAATCCGTTTAGCCGCAATCATGATTTACTGACTTTTAGAAGATAAAATGCGAGCTTTTTTTAGCTTTTGGAAGTCCTCATCCGCATGATAACTTGACCGAGTCAACGGCGACGACGCAACCAGCAGAAAGCCCTTTTTAAGCCCCACGCGCTTGTATTCATTAAATTGCGCGGGTGTGACAAACCTGTCAACTGGCACATAGCGCGGATTTTTCGCACTCGGACGCAAATACTGCCCCATTGTCAAGAAGTCAACATCGGCAGCGCGCAAATCGTCCATTGTCGCGTAAATCTCATCATCTGTCTCGCCAAGCCCCAATATCAGTCCTGACTTAGTAAATACAGTTGGTGAGAGTTTTTTTGCGTTTGCCAACACACTCAACGAGCGGTCATAATCCCCGCCAATTTTGATGCCTTTGTGAATTCTCCGCACACACTCAATATTGTGGTTCAGGACATCTGGTTTGGCATCAAGGACAACATTCAAAGCATCAAGTTTGCCAAGTAAATCAGGTATCAAAACCTCAACTGTGGTGTTCGGACAAAACTTGTGAATGTTGGTGATTATTTCCGCAAAATGTTGAGCTCCACCGTCTGGCAGATCATCGCGCGTGACAGATGTTATAACTGCATGAGTTAGCCCCAACTGTTTGACCGCGAGCGCCACCTTGCGCGGTTCGTCCTTATCAAGAGCACTTGGTTTGCCAGTCGGAACATTACAAAAACGGCAACTTCGCGTGCAAGTGTCTCCCATAACCATGAATGTCGCATGATGCTTCTTCCAGCACTCCGCAATGTTCGGACAAGCTGCGGCCTGACAAACTGTCTCCAAGCAAGCTCCCTTTGCAAGCTGTTGAACTCGTTTGAATTCCTCATTTATTGGTGCTTTTACTCTTATCCAATCGGGAAATTTGTCAACCATGCTGTGTTAGTAAGTTGTTGGTTTTAGATGTCAATATGGTGATTGATATGCAACATGAATAATATCATTAGTGTTATTGGTTGATTTTGAATTAACAACCGACTTACTTCCATTTGTTTCATACGGCGAATGATATTCAATATGAGTAAATGGTTCTGGATATTTTAGTATAGTTTGATTGTTGCTATAAATCTGTTCATTTGATTTTTCAATGTAAAAACCATTCTGAATTTCCATATTTTTGGCTTTATTGTATGCTTTTATCCACATCTTTAATGCCTTTACAAATCTGTCTCGTTTGCGGTATTTTGTTAATTTTGTTTGTTTTTTTATTTCCATCAGTGCAATCAAGTTTTCAACTTTTTTTACCAATTCGTCGCCTTTTCCATTTTGTAAATCTTTATATTTAAAATTTTTAAGTTTTGTAAAAATATCAAGCATCTCCATGTATGCTACATATCTCAAAATTTTGGAACCCTTTGGAGTTTTTTTAAAAAGACCAGGCTTTTTGAAATCCAATTTGCTGGCCCCATGTGCGCAAATAATTTTGTTCGCGTTTTTTACGATTTCTCCTCTATCATCTGCATCGCAAACATCATAAGCGTCTTCCATTCCATCTTCATTCTTGAATATTACCTCAACACCTTCAAAATCTTTATTGAATTTCTCTTCAAAATTTTCAAAATTAATATCTTGGTCTTGAAAAAAAATTAATTTTTCAACTTTGAAAGCATTAATAAAATTTTTAAGTTGTTTTTCGTTTAAAATTCTTTCATTCTGATTGTGCTTAATCGTTTTAAAGGCAGGAAAATTACCATGCGTTAACCCTGGCATTAAACTACCTGCATTTGTTGGAATACTTCTTTGAATGTCATAATTTAAACCTTCAACAACTTGCCAACCACTTTGTGTTTGATAATAATAAAATCCGCCATTCTTTAATAAAGGCACTTTGGAGCGAATTTTTCCATCACTTGTCATTTCAAACATGTCTTGATTTTCGCTCAGAAAATCCATTGCTCCTTCCCCTGAAAGTTCAAATTCTTGACCAGTAGCTACAATACTCACATCAGAATTATAATCTTTCTTTTTATTTTATCAAGCATTTTTATCTATTATCACTTCCATCAGGATCGTCATCAATTCCACGATAAACTGTTAGAACTTTTGAACGATAAGGATATCTCATTTTACTGAGTGCTTTAGCCTCTATTTGTCGTACGCGCTCGCGTGTTATGCCGTACATTTTTCCAATCTCTTCAAGAGTATATCCGGCACAGTTAATGCCAAATCTCTGACGCAAAATGCGCTCTTCACGAGGTGTTAACATTGCTAACGAAGTTGATGTCACTGCTTTTAAGTCAGCTGTTTCAGCAGCACGAGCAGGTGTTCTGAAATTGCTATCAACAAAATCTCCAACGGTGTTGTCACTATCTCCGCATGGCTGTTCCAAACTCATTGGATCTTTTGCAATTTTCAGCACCTTCTTGACCCTCTCAATAGGCATTGCAAGCTTCTTTGCAAGCTCTTGAATTGTTGGTTCACGACCAAGTTTTTTTGTTAAATCCCTTGTTGTGCGGTTCACTTTGTTGACTGTTTCAATCATGTGAACTGGAATACGTATTGATCTTGAATTGTCAGCAATCGCGCGCACAATAACCTGCTTTATCCACCATGTTGCATAGGTTGAAAACTTGAACCCACGGCGATATTCAAACTTCTCCACGGCTTTGATAAGTCCAACATTTCCCTCCTGTATCAAATCAAGGAAATTAATTCCGCGGTTAGTGTATCTCTTTGCAATGGAAATCACAAGTCGCAGGTTGGCTTCCACCATTTTTTTCTTCTCTTGCTGGACAAAGCGATCATTTTTCTGTATCTCCCTAACAAGCTCTTTGAAGGCCTCTGGTTTCATCAAAATGTTCTTTTTTACAAGCAGTGAAATCTCTTTTTGTAAAATCATGAATTCATCGCGGTGTTCATTAAATAGCGCATCCCAGCCGCCGCCGTGCTTGGTTTGAATAATGTCATCAATGTCCGCATCAACCAGATTTATTCCATGATAAAAGTCATAAAATGCTTTTCTGTCAATACCACAATTCTCAGCCAGCTGGAAGAGCTCTGTCTCCTTTTCAATGAAAGATTTGTTTGTATCGTAGACCTTCTTCAAGATGTCATTGATAACATTGTTGTGGAGCTTGATTTTATTGATTTCCTCAATCAGTTTGTCGCGCGTGGACTTGTAGTTTTTCTGGTCAACTTCAATGCCGTTGAGGTAGTCCTTGCAGATTTTCAACATGTGGAGGCACAGGTCTGTAATTTCCTTCAAGCTGGCGAGTATTTTTGGCTTCAAAACCTTCTCCATTGTGGCGAACGAGACCTGATTTCCCTCGTCAAATTCAATCATGTCCTCGTAATTATCATCGGCCGTTCCATCACGCTCCTCTTGGGTGATTTTCATCTTTTCACGCGCTTCATCAAGCTTGGCTTGCAACAAACTTTGATAGTTTGCCCTCTTGTCATGGCTCTTAATTGATGTATCAAGCACAACTTTTGCATTTGCGTTGTCTTCCGTACCAACATTCTCATTTTCTGATGAATACACCGCATCCATGTCAATGATTTCACGCAGTAAAACAGCATCGTTGACAAAGTCATCATACAGAACAATCAGCGTATTCATTGCAAGCGGAATTTCACACAGCGCATGCAGAATATTCCTATTCCCCATTTCAATATTGCGCGCAATTTCCACCTCTTGGTCTCTATCAAGAATGTCCTTTGTGCCCATTTTACGCATGTAGACATTGACAGGATCATCTATTGATAGCTCATCTGATGACTGTTTAACCTTCTTGATTGTATTTCCTTCATCGTCTTCCTCAAACTCATCACCATCTTCGTCCTCGTCATCGCTGTTTTTCTTCTTTTTGTTAGCATCGTCATCCTCTTCATCTTCCTCTTTCAAGAGAATATCTCTGTCATCAAATATGGCAATAGCCTCTTCAAGTAAGTCCTCGGAGGCATTTTTTGGTAGCACCTCGTTCAGTTCAGAATATGTAATATACCCAGCTTTTTCACCTTTTTTTATCAGTGATTTCAACAACTTTTGCAAGTCAACTTGCTCCACTGTAATCAGTGGTTCACTCTTCTTTTTCTGCTCTTGAAGCATCTTAGCCTTTTTCTTTTCCTCGGCTTTTTTGGCCTTGGCATCTTTGCAATCCTTCAATTTTTTGCTGGCCGAAATCGTTTTTTTCACAGCATCTTCAAATGCTTTTTTGCTCTCTTCCTCCTCCTTTTTTATCAAGTTCTTGTTAAAATTTCCATTGATTTTCTTGAAGTTTTTTGGCTTGCTCACGGCTTTTTTGGAATTGCTTTTGCTTTTGTTCTTATTTTTAACATTTTTCACATGAGAACTTAAATCGTCCTTTTTTTTTACAATTTTAGACATATTTTTCTCTTGACTAAAAGAAATAACGTTTTACCTGTGAATATAGTTTATTTTTATAAATGTCAAGGAATATAGGGAATTGCAAATACAAAATTGGCAGCGCACTCACATCAAAAGCGTTGTTGGTTGCGATTTGTTCTGTATCACTTTTTTCTTGCACCATGCTTGATAATAGTAGTGAAAGAACATATTTAAAGGACTTCAAGAACATTCAAGTTGAAAAAAATGACACACAAAACAAGCAGAATAAATACGCTGCAACAGCGCAAGATACTCAGGAAAAGTTAGGCACGACATATGTAAAAATCAAGGACGATCCACAGGAAGCTGCCGATGAGATGTTGGCTATTCCAAGTAAAAAAGTCAACGTCGCACTGATTGTCCCGCTTGAAGGTGAACACGCAAGCATTGGAAACATGATTGTGGAGTCCGCTCTCATAACTGCTGCTGGCTCACGATATGGTGATATAGGCAATGTAAATATCTATAATATCGGCAAACTCCCAGCAAAAGATTGGCAGTCAGACCCAGAGGTTAAACGTCTTATCAACGATGGAAATGATGTAATTGTTGGCTCTGTATTTACTGACACAACCGAGAAATTGCTATCTGTCCTACCAAAAGCAGTGAATTTCATTAGCTTCACAAATGACGCGAGCATAGTAAATAAGTATCCAAACCTAACAATTTTCAGCATGAACGACAGTTTCAGATTTTCTGCAATGTGCGAATTCATGAAGGCGCAAAGAAGGAGATATTTGGCGCTGATATTACCTGCCACAAAGAAGGGCTTTGCACTTGAAAAACTGATACGCGCAATCGCACAAACGCAGGAAATAATGGTGCTCAGCAGCCAGTTCTATCAGGAAGGAGACAAACCATCCATCACATCTGCGGCCAAGAATGTCAACCAAACATTTGAAGCAACCTAC
This sequence comes from Rickettsiales bacterium, assembly GCA_017444125.1. GTDB lineage: Bacteria > Pseudomonadota > Alphaproteobacteria > Rickettsiales > Deianiraeaceae > UBA4311. Next base: position 16,685 of record JAFSXL010000065.1, read on the forward strand.
ATGATTGATGAAAACGGCAAGTTCACGACCGAGGACTACAAAAAGCATTTGAAGAATAAAAAAGCAGCTCTGGAAGCGGCCAAGAACAAAAATCCAAATGCAGACAAACGCATTGATGCGCTCTCCATCAGCGAGCAAAAAACAGTCAATGTCATGACGGACAGCATCTACATTGAAGGTAGCGAAGACGACCTCAGTATGATACTTGATGGCCTCAACAAATACAACCTGTTAACCAAGGACATAAACCTCTTCACGAACGCAATTTTAGACACTTCCAAGCCATTCTCACCAAAGTTTGAACGCATGTATTTTGTGGGCTACAACTACCAATTTATCGGCACATTCAACAAAAATTTCAAGCAGGCATACGGCCACTCGCCAAACTTCTTTGCCTATATGACTTACGACACACTGTCATTGCTGTTCTACCTTTCAAACGATGGCAACATGCTGCCACGCCACCTATACCTTGAAGATGGCTTCCGAGGTGTGCTTGACGAGTTCCGTGTCGCGCGCGAAGGCAACATTGAGCGCAGGATGAATATCTACAAAATTCGCAATCAGACAATGGCTCGCGAGTTCGTGCCAGAGCAATATTACGGGATATACAAAATTAAGAAATAATGCTACTACACAGGAGGAAAAGGCAGGAAAAATTGTATTTTGGCAGCGATGAAATTGTGAAATTTCACAATGTTTGCAAGTTTTTTGACGGCAAAAAGTGCTTGGATAATGTCAATTTTTCAATCAAAAAAGGTGCGATTGCAACCATAATTGGCCAGTCTGGCACAGGAAAAACCACAACTGCGCGCATCCTGAACGGCCTTGAAACTTACGACAGCGGCGAGGTCTACATCAATGGCGTTCTGCTGACTGCCAAAAATGTCAAGAAAACCAGAAAACACACGGCGTTTGTGTTCCAAAATTTCAACCTTTTTCCGCACATGTCGGTGCTCAACAACATCACCTACACACCCATAAAAGTATATCACAAAGACAAAGAAAAAGTCATTAAAACCGCAATGGATTTGTTGCGCGATTTTGGCCTTGAAGAACATGCAGCAAAACTTCCGCACCAGTTGTCGGGAGGTCAAAAACAGAGGGTTGCAATCATACGCGCGCTCATTTTGCACCCTGACATTCTCATCATGGATGAGCCAACGGCCTCGCTTGACCCTGATCTAACGACCGAGGTTGCAAATATCATCAAAAAAATCAATCAACAAGGCCTCACGGTGATTGTAATTACGCATGACATGCCGTTTGCAGAGAGCATTTCAACCCAGACAATCAGGTTTGAAAATAGGACAAAATGAAGGTTTTTGATTGGCGCCCAGAGAGCACTTTTTTCGGCCAGCCGAAGACGGAGTGGAAACTTGAAACCATGTTCAAGGCGCTTGACAAGCTGGGCGCCCCGCACTTGAAGTTGCAGCCAGCCACGCGCGTCATCCACATTGCGGGCACCAACGGCAAGGGTAGCACTGCCAATTTTATTCGCTGTATTCTGGAAAAATCAGGTTATACAGTTGGGCTTTTTACATCACCGCATTTGATTAACTACAACGAGCGATTTTACATTGCTGGCCGCCACGCTACGGATACTGAAATTATCTCTGCCAAGGAGCAAATTTGCATCACGTGTAAAGACATGTTGCACGAAATTAGCTATTTTGAAATTACAACTTTAATAGCTATTTTACTGTTCTTGCAGGCCAAACCGCAGCTTGACTACTACATTTTTGAGGTCGGGCTCGGTGGCCGTCTTGACGCGACAAACGTTTTTCCGCAGGTCGCCTGCGCCGCGATAACCTCAATCTCGTTTGACCACACCGCGCAGCTCGGCAACACACTGGCTCAAATTGCCCGCGAAAAGGGCGGAATTATCAAGCCAAACTGCCCCGTTTTTACCTCAAACACAAACCCTGAAATCACCGATGAGCTGCGGAAAATAGCCGCTGAGCGCCGCGCCAAACTCTACATAGCAGGTAATGATTACGAAGTTGATGAAAATCTGCATCCATCACTACTTGGCGCCCACCAGATTGAAAACGCCAATTTGGCCGCCGCGGTGTGTAAATACTTGGCCTCAAACGGCATCGCAAACATAACTGCGCGCAGCATTTTGGAAGGAATTCAATCAACTAGCTGGGCCTGCCGCATGCAGAAAATAGCCATCTCGGAGCTTGCCGACTGTAAAAACATCTCAGCGATTTACCTTGATGGCGCGCACAACGAGGACGGAATTTTAGCGCTTTGCAATTTTGCGCAGAAAGTAAAAAGTAGCACAAACACAGATATTATCGGTGTTTTTGCGTGCCTGAAAAGAAAGGACTACAAGTCATTTTTTCCGATTTTGAAAACCGCCAATTTTGACAAACTGCTTTTCTACGATGTGCCGCCGTCAGTCAATGATTTTGTTGCGCCAAGCGAGCTAAAACAGCTGGCAAACGAGCAGGACATCGCATGCGGTTCCATCGCCAAATTGACAGAAATAAACGACTTTGTAGACAAAACCAATCAAACCACAATCTTCATTTTTGGCTCACTCTACTTTGCAGGTTGGATTTTGGAACAAACAAACAATCACGTACTTTGACCTCTATTTAAGCCGTCAAGAACCTCATTTAGAATTATCGCCGCAGCACGTGCATCATCGTTTTTTTCTTTGAATTTTGTCTTATTTTTTGAGCCAAACTTCTGCCGTTCAAACCTCTCCACAGCATAAGTCGCACGCGTTGTGAAGCGCTCATCAGTAAGTAAAACTGGTAATTTCTCCGTCAACTTTTTAGCAATTTTCAAAATAATTTCACAATTTTCATGCAAACTGCCGTCCATTTTTTTTGGCCAACCAAACACAATTCCGCAAGTATTGAAATTGCTGACATATTCACTGACCGCACCAAAAACAGTATCAAAATCGCGCCAATCACCAATTAAAACGTCCTTCGGAAAAGAAATCTGCCTATTCTCATCACTAACCGCAAAACCAAGCTTGCGAGTGCCATAGTCAACCGCTACAAACACCCCTGTCCTGCCAGATACTCTCTTAAAAAACAAATCTCTGTCTCCAAGCACAAATTAACGCTTTGAGAATTGTTCTTTCTTACGGGCTTTTTTCAAACCGTATTTCTTTGGCTCAACCTGACGGGAATCACGTGTCAAGAAACTGTGTTTTCTTAATACAACATTAAACTCATCTGACGCATTCGCCAAACATTTTGACAAACCAAGTTTGATTGCATCTGCCTGACCGCTTTTTCCACCGCCGTTTGTAGCAACATTCACGACATATCCATTAGCTATCCCGAGTACTGCAAATGGCGCGACCACAATGTCTTGATGTATCAATTTTGTGAAATATTTCTTGTAATCAAGACCGTTCACAGTAATTTGCAAATCGCCACTTTTTGCAACCAACGCAACTTTTGCAACTGATGTCTTTCTACGGCCTGTCTCGCGAATTGCACCGCTGCCAGACTTAACGATTTTTTTCTTTGCAGGGGCCTTTGGTGCAACTTTTTTCTCAATTTTTGTATCTGCACTAACTGCTTTTGCCGGCTTTTTTGTATCTTTTACAACACTTTTAACTTTTGCACTTGCACTTTTCACAGGAGCTTTTTTAACGCTTTTTCTATCAGCTTCATCTTTTTTTGTTACCATATTATACTATTTAACAACATTTTTTCTATTCAACTCGCTAAATTTCACCAGCACAGGGTTTTGAGCACTCTGGCAGTGCTCTGGGCCAGCATATAAATATAAGTTCTTTGACAAAACTTTGTAGTTCATTTTGCAACGGCCAAGCATCCTTTGAACTGTAATTCTCAACAAGTCGCAAGGTTTTTTGCCGCCACGAATTTCCTTCGCACTGAATTCCTTCATTCCACCAACGTAATCACTGTGTCTGCGGTAGATTTTGTCCTCCTCTTTGTTGCCTGTTAACTTGACCTTATCACAGTTGATAACAACAATTTTGTCTCCGTCATCTGTGTGCGGAGTATAGCTCGCCAAGTGCTTTCCTGTCAAATGATGCACTAAATAAGCTGCCAAACGGCCGACAACCGCGTCTTGCGCGTCAATCAAAATCCAGTTCTTTTTGACACCTTTGTGCGACGTTGAAACTGTCTTGTTGTTTGTAATCTTACACTTTACAACACCAATTTTCTTGCTTGCTGGTGCTACATTTTTCTTAACTTTAACCTCTTTCATATTATTTCTTTCTCAAACCGAGCAATGCCATAACTTTGTCGTATTCAGCGGCATTTGTGCGCTTTAAATACTTCATAAACTTGTTCCTTTTTGCAACCAAAAGCAGCAATGCATAGCGCGCCGACTTGTCCTTGTGATTGTTCTTGATGTGCTCCGTTAGGTATAAAATGCGCTGAGTTAAAAGTGCAATTTGCACACTTGCAGAGCCTGTATCCATTGCATTTATAGCAAACTGTTTGATGACATTCTGCTTATTTTCTAAATATGCTTCAACTGACATACCTACGACCCATTAAACCGCAAAAATAATTGTCAAGCTGTTTTTTTTACAACCTAACCACCCTCTTGACAATTATTTGTATTAAAATAAAGTAGGATGATGGCATCAAAAAAGTTATTTACAACTTCAATGTTGTGCAGTTGTTTGTTTGCTCTGGTTGGAGCACAAAATGCGCATTCCGCAATGGATTCCAATTTAATCGGAGATAGAAATAACAGCGGATTAAATGTGAAGTATGTTGAAGGTTTTGATGACGGAAATGCTCAAAATGTTGATGCGTCACAACAACAGACAGACCCAGATGGTAATTTAGAGGATGGCATTGACCCAGATATTGTTAATAACCAGCGTGCGTATTCGCGCAAGCAGAGGCTAACAAAGGAGCAAATTGCCAGATTTACGCAGCAAGCCAAGGGATATAAATATTATGACATGAACGAGCGCGGAAACGTCTATATTGACAACTCTGGCAGCAGCATGCGCGGTTTTGGTACAAAAAAAAGCATCAATCTTGAAGTGAAGGATTCATCAAAATCAAATATCGGAATTGCAAACAACAGCATGAAAGAGGCCTTCCGATGCTACAACAACGGCGACTATGAGCTGGCGCTTTACCACTACCGATATGCCTTGGAACACAATCATAACAACCCAGACATTGCATTTGGACTGGGAACCGCATACCAAAAACTGCGTCAATATGACCAAGCCATTGAGATGTATAAACCACTTTTGAAGAATGGCTACGAGCGCAAAAAGGTTATGTCAAATTTGCTGTTTGCCATTGAGAACAAGTCATATGATGATGCCTTGCAAACGCTGACAGAGATTGACATGAAGACACCCGGATATGCAGATATTGTCGCGCAAATTGGTGTGATAAACATTCAAACTGGGGACTACAAAAAGGCAATATCAGCGCTTGTGAGAGCCAACGACATGGCACCAACAAACGCATTGATACTCTACAACCTTGGCTACGCTTATGACAAGGACAATAATTATGACTATGCAAAACACTTCTACGAGCAGGCAGTGAAATATGGCATAGAACACAACATAACCTCAAAGGACTTCAACGAGTTGAGCGAACGCATTGACTATCTTGGGAAGGCCATTAAAGCTCAAATAGAAAGTGCAAAATGACAACAAAGAAACCACTCATTCACTTCTTGACGAATTACGTGACGGTGCGCGATTGTGCTAACATTTGCTTGTTCGCGGGCGCTTCGCCAATCATGGCAGACGAAGAAAGTGAGGTCGTGGAGATAACCAAGCTCGCAAAGGTGCTTGTAGTGAATATTGGCACAATCAATGTTAGGACAGCAAAAGCGATGTTGCTTGCTGCTAAAACAGCTAATGAAATAGGCATTCCTGTCGTTCTTGACCCATGCGGAGTTGGAGTTTCAAAATTCCGTAATTATTTCATCAAAGAGTTTTTAGGCAGCGTGAAAGTTTCGGTCATTCGTGCCAATGCGAGCGAAGTAGCTGCAATATTGGGCGAGACACAAACATCAAACGGTGTTGACAGCAATCTGCAAGCATCATCTGACTACAAAATAGATTTAGCAATGAAGTGCGCAAAAAGGCATCAATGTGTGTGCTATATGTCCGGTGAATACGATGTGATTTCAGATGGCACAGATGTTTTTTCTCAAAAAGGTGCTGGCAAATTTTTGACAAATATCACTGGTGCCGGATGCATGTTGACGGCAGTTGTTGGCAGCTTTTGTGCGAGTTCAACAGATTATTTTAATACCACAATCTCAGCATGCAAGTGGTATAAGAGGAACATCAAGAAGTTTTTGAGAAAAAGATAAAGTGTGCCCGATGCGAGTCGAACGCACGACCTACAGCTTAGGAGGCTGTCGCTCTATCCAGCTGAGCTACGAGCACGTACGTCCTTTGTCAGATAAATTATTTTAATTTCAAGTGTCAAGAAAATAAAAAATGTGTTGCGCTGCCCGAGGCCACGCCCTCGCGGTTTTTATCTCCTCGCTCTATCAGCCCTCGCTCCGCTCGGGCTCCGCTTGGAGTAAAAACTCGCTCCGCGCCACGCAACCTATCCCTTGAATATTAAAATCATCTTCTTCAACTAGCTTGCCTGCTTGCATGAGAAGGTTAAGTTGTTTTAATACATTATTGAAGATTATTGCTATTTCTGCGTGTGCAGTGGCGCTATCATCAAGATATTCTCACAGCGGAGAAATAAAGTTTGACCAAATAAAAGGTGATATAAACTGGGATGATCCAAAGTTTTTGGTTGAGGCACAACAGAATTACCAACTTGCAAAGGAAATTCAGAGAGATGCAAAACTACGCAAGCAACTACGACGTGAGGGTAAAACAGATGAGGAAGTCAAGGAGATAATGAAAAAGGAACGTGATGAGCGAGAAAAAGCTAAACTTGCACAATTTGCACCAAAAAAAACAGAGCCAAAGCCACCAGTTGAGCAAAAAAAAGAGAACAAAAAACCAGAAAAATACAAGTTGCAGCCAGCAGATTTTGGTTATAGTGAGGAGGATGAATATGCAAACAACTTGCAGGATATAACTGTTAAGACAGAGATAAACAATGGCTATGATGCCTATCGCAGTGGCTACAAAGATGCCCTTGCTGACATGGGAGGATATAGAAGAGTGAATTACAGCGCACCTGTCATGCCCGCCGAGCCAGCGCCAGCACCAACCTATACAGCAAGCAAACCAAGATATAAATCTGTATCAGCAAAGAATTTCACGCCACCAGTGCCAGTTTTGCCAAGTGGAAAGAAAGTTGTTGTCAATGAAAATGCATTTGTGAGAAAATATGACAATAATTTTTTAGCTCAAAAACAGCGCGAGGGATATGTAGCATTGAACAATCCAGATGAACCAGATGATGGCTTTGCATATGAAAAAGTGCCAGCAAGCAAACGGTTCGTGTCAAATAAAAAGAAGGAAGAGAAAGCTCCAACTCCACACAAAAGAACTCTTTATGCCGACGCCAGAGCAACAAATGATAATAGAGTTGTCAAAAATAACATTCAAAAAGAAGAAGCAGGCGCAGCAGATTTCTATGACAATGATGTGAGTAAATATCAAATAACATATGACTTCACAAAAAGCGATGAGGAAAATGACAGATTAGCACATATCAAAATGCCAACAGTTAGTTATAATGGAAATGGCTTTACGGAGTTTGATAGGAACAATACATATGGTGCAATGTATGCACTTACTGATGATGAACATACAAAAAAAATTCAACAAGCAATGTTAAGACAATCAAGTCAGGCAAGAAAAAAAGAAAGACAAGCAAAAAAAGCAGCAAAGAAGGCCAAAAAGCAAGCAGAAGCAAAAATCAGCAAAGAAGAAAAAGCACTTGAAGCTGAATTGAAAAAATATCATGAACAAAAAGAAGAGGATGCAAAAAAAGCCATAGAATATGCTAAGGATATTGAAATGCAAGTGCCATCAAAGATTGAAATGCCAGAAATTGACAAGATTGAAAAAATGGATACAAAAAAAGAAGAAGGACAAAAAGACGATATCATCATTCTCAACAATGATGTCAAGGTTGGCCAGACAATTAACCTTAAAAAGAATGGCTTGACACCAGCTCAGATTGATGCCAAAAACATGGGCGCACCATATCCAACTGCGCGAGAAGATAAAAACAGATTAAAACAAGTCCTGCCACAAAGCATAGCACAGGTTAGTTATGACAAGAACAATCGCCACCTTGCGCCAGTAGTGTTTGAAAACAAAGTTGGCGAGGATATAATAAAGCATTTCAATGACCCAAATTCAGTTGAGTTTGTCCGCACGTTTATCAATAATGTTGGCAATGTGGATATAGAGGATGACGATGGAAACACTCTTTTGATGCACGCAGTAGCAAACAAGCACCAATCAATGATTGCAATGTTGCTGGCAGAAGGTGCAAATCCAAATTTCAAGAACAAACTTGGTTTTACGCCAATGCATCTGGCGGCATCAAATGGAGACAACAAAGCAATGCATTACCTAACAATTGCTGGTGGAAATCCAAATTTGCGCGACAATGACGGAAATACACCATTCATGTATGCCGCTATGATGTGCAACAAAGAGACAAATAAACTTATGATAGATATGGGAGGAGATGTCAGTATGGTTAACAAACTAAATAAGAATAAGAATATACTTGATTATGCATACAACAACCAAGACAGATCGGTGCAGGGATTTTTATCGGAGAAATATAAGGCAGCAATTAGGACAAAATCAAAGGATTTGACAATAGAATAAAATGCAAAATGAATAACGCATCAACGCTCCAACTGTTTCTCACACGACTTTGTTGAGTATTTTACATCATAATTTATATCGCGTTTCTCTGGCGAGCAACCAACATTTGGTGGACGCACAGGATAAGCTATTCCGTGTTTTTCCATTCCTTTCTCGTATCCTTTAGCATACGTTTGACTGTTCTGTAATCGGACTGCACGCTCTTCCAATAGGTATTTCCTAACCTCTTTATTATGTTTATAATGTCCCACAGCACACATGGCTAAGCCGCCTATCATACCGCCCGCGCCGGCTATTAAAGCAATTAACGCTGCACCGGGCACAAATAACGCAACACATGGAGCAATTACAAAAGACGCCGTTACAAGTATGCCACCTCCGAGTTTCCATGGCTCATCAGAAGTCGTTAATGCATCGTAAGAGTCTGTATGATAGGACATATGTCAATATACATATCTTATTTGTTTTATTGAAATTTGCAAGTAAAATGAATAAAGTTGTATTTGTTGGACTTTTCTTTTGAATTTTCATATTGATGAGTTTTGCATCAGCGCGAAGCGAGTTTGTCAATGAGCGAAATATAAACCGCGATAGCATAGCCTCTGGGGCGGCATAACCCAATTTGAAAAGTTCTCACCTTGACAATTATATTAACATATAAACAGTCAACTGTCTGCTTTATGGCCCAGAGAACAAAAAAACAACAAATCATGTTATACATTGCATCAGTTTTGACATTATTTTTAACATTCTGGCTTGGTCTGTTTATAGGTTGTAAGTTTTGTTGCAGTGATAAAGTAAAAAAAAATTATTTAAATCGTGAGATTAAGTTTTATACAGTAAAAAAGCATCTCGGAAAACAAATGGAAGAAAAAGAAAAGAACGCCATGATGATATTCAAGACTAATTCTGAACGTTGTCTACAAGAGAAGCTTGAAGGTAATGAAAAGGAAAAACTTGAAGCCATAAAAAGTGAAGTATTAAATCTTGCCAAAGACAATACAAGCATTCGTTTTAAACTCAGTGATTTGAGGTCAGGAAAAGACGCCGACACTCTTGCAAAAAAAGTCAGAAGATGCTTTATGGAAACCAGAAAACATATGACAAAGACAGATAGACGTCTTTTACATTCGGCCATAACCAAGATGAAAATAGATGACATCATTGGAATGTTTTATGGAATAAAATAGTTTTTTTCCTGTTGCGCTGCCCGAGGCCACGCCCTCGCCATTTGGCACCGCTACGCTGCGCCTCGCTCCATCCGCCCTCACTCCGCTCGGGCTCCGCTCGGCGGCCAAATGCGCTCCGCGCCGCGCAACCCTTATATTGTCATAGCTTTACATTGTCATAACAGCATCAACCAAATGCCATGTCTCCTCCTTACCATTCTTGGCAAGCACAAGCATTCCGCCACCAAAGTCGCCATAGTCAACAACCTTTCCGAGTGGCTGTTTTGTCTGCTTATCATAAATCTCCTTCCCCATGAGCGTTTCAGGGTCAATATACTCATCATCTGCAACCTCAATGAATATCTCGTGTTTGGTTAGCTTTTTGGCTGCATCAATGTCATTAACGCCTTCTATCCTACACAAAAAAACCTTCCCATTGAATGCAAAAATACTGACTTCCATTGGCGCGCCTTTGTCATCAAAGATTGACTGATTATTCTCTATGAGGTCCTCAAATTCATCACACGGCACCATTGGCACAATCTTCACCTTGCCGTCCAGCCCATGAGTATAACTGATATATCCGATTGGCTTTTTAACCATTAGTCCACGTATTTCTTTAACACCAGACAGCCATTTGTGCCACCAAAACCGAATGAGTTTGACATCGTTGTGTTGATTTCCTGCTGCTTTGCCTCTTGGACGATATTCATACCGGCGCACTCATCAGCCAGATTTTCAATATTTGCACTTGGTGGAACAACCTGATTTTTTATTGCCAGCGCACAGAACATTGCTTCCAATGCACCCGTTGCGCCCAGCAAGTGTCCCGTGATTGACTTGGTTGATGATACAGCCACTTTGTTAGCATACTCGCCAAAAGTGTTCCGAATTGCTTTTATCTCGCATATGTCTCCCATTGGTGTGGATGTCCCATGCAAGTTGATATAATCAATGTCGGCGGCGGTCATGTTGGCATCCGCGATTGCAATTTCCATCGCACGACTTGCGCCGCGACCTTCTGTATCAGGAGCAGTAATGTGGTGTGCGTCGCAGCTTGCGCCGTAGCCAGCAATCTCGCAGTATATCTTTGCTCCGCGAGCTTTTGCATGTTCCAATTCTTCCAGCACCAATATTGCAGAACCCTCGCCCATTACGAAGCCGTCTCTGTCCTTGTCAAGCGCCCTGCTGGCCTTTGCAGGATTGTCATTATACTTCGTTGACAGTGCATTCATAGCATCAAATCCTGCAATGCCAATTTCACATACAGCCATTTCAGTTCCACCCGCCACGCACGCGTCCAGTTTGCCGTTACGGATATATTCAAATGCCTCACCGATTGAGTGTGTACTTGATGCACAGGCCGAGACATGCGTCATTGTTGCGCCCTTCAATCCGAACTTTAGTGCCACATTCCCCGCCGACATGTTTGTTAAAGCCGCTGGCAGGAAAAATGGTGAAACCCTACGTGGCCCCTTTTCATGCAGCGCGATGATACCTTCTTGCAATACTTTCAATCCACCAATACCCGAACCAATAAATGTCCCAAAACGGTTTGTGTCATAAGGACAGTCATTATTTTGGAGGTCAAACACATTTTCTCCTTCTGCTTGTAATTTAGTTTTGTCAATCAAACCTGCATCTGACAGTACATTAAAAGCAGTGATTATTGCAATATATTCAACATCGTCCATGCGGCGACGCTCCTTGGCAGATATGAGTTTTGAATATTTTTCAACCAGCTCATCTGTGATTTTCACCTCACCACAGACATGACTTTTCATCTGCGATGCATCAAATTTTGTGATATTTCCAATCCAAGATTGTTTAGATAATATACTTCCCCATGCGCTCTCCACATCATCACCGTGCGGGGTAATAGCACCGCAACCTGTAATAACAACTCTACGCATTGGGAAAACAAAAATTATTTGTGGCTTTCAATGTAGCCGACTGCATCACCGACTGTTTTGATTTTTTCTGCATCTTCATCAGCAATTTCAAGACCAAACTCCTCTTCAAAAGCCATAATCAACTCAACAGTATCTAAACTGTCTGCGCCCAAATCACCTGTAAATGATGCCTCGCTTTTGACTGCATCAGCGTCGGCTCCAAGTTGCTCAATGACAATCTTTTTAACTCTATCAAATGTGTCACTCATATTCAAATAATTAAATTTATATCATGGATAAACTAAAAAAATAAAATGCAAGAGGGAAATTGAAATGAGTTGTTGCGCTGGGCGAAGCGCATTTGGCCGCCGAGCGGAGCCCGAGCGGGAGCGAGGGCGGATGGAGCGAGGCGCAGCCAAATGGCAAGGGCGTGGCCTCGGGCAGCGCAACATAAAATATCCACCTTGCAATTAAAATAACCTGTTTTTTACTACCAACATGGCAAAAGATGAAAGTTATCGCCTTGTTCGCGGAATGAAGGACTTGATTGGTGAAGAGGCGGACAAATTTGATTTTATAGTAAGCACGGCAGCCGCATTGGCGGAGAAATACAACTTCCAGCATCTAACTGTGCCGATTGTGGAATATACCTCGCTGTTTGAGCGCAACCTTGGCAACGAGAGCGACATCGTGCACAAAGAAATCTACCGCTTTGAAGACCGCGGTGGCGACATGCTGGCCTTGCGTCCAGAGATGACCGCTGGTGTGTGCCGTTTTGTCATTGAAAGCGGGCTGTTCCAAGGGCCATTTCCACACAAATATTTCTCCTACGGCCCAGTGTTCCGCTATGACCGCCCACAAAAAGGCCGCTATCGCCAATTCAACCAGCTGAATTTTGAGATATTTGGCCTCAAAGACATGGCACAAGAAATCAAAGTATATCTCAACATGATTTGTGAACTGCTTGACAAAATCGGCGTAAAAGATGTCAAAGTGAAGATAAATTACCTTGGAGAAAAGGACGAGCGTTCAAATTACACTGCGGCATTAAAAGAGTATCTGGTAAACTATAAAAGTGGTCTAAGCGAGGACAGCCAACGGCGCTTGGAGACCAACATTTTACGCATTCTTGACAGCAAGGATGATGGCGACAAGAAAATCCTTGAAAATGCGCCAAAAATACAGGATTATCTCACCAAAGAACACAAGGTCTTTTTGCACTCTTTTGATGACAAGTTTGAAATTGACAACAACCTTGTGCGCGGGCTGGATTACTACTCTGGCTTTGTGTTTGAGGTTATAACAGACAAGATTGGTGAGACACAAAATGCCTGCTGCGGTGGTGGTGAATATAACAATCTGATTGAAGATATGTCAGGGAAAAAGCTGTCGGCCTTCGGGTTTGCGCTCGGAATTGAACGCCTATTTGACTTGATGGATGCAGCGAAAATGCCAAAAAAACAGCCACTTTATTTGCACCTCACGGACAAAAGCCAGTTCATCGCCAATGCGCGCAACGAGATAAATTTGTCATACCAGCATGACTTTGTCAAAGGATTGAAATATGCCAACCAAATTTGTGCAGATTATGTCATCTTTGAAAAGGACGGCCAGCTAATGAAGAAAGATTTACAAAGCGGGGAACAATATGTCTACTAATAACCGCGAATTTGTCGCATTGCTTGATTAATCGTATTTATGTCGTCATCGGTAATTTCACTTTGTATCGGCCTTGGCAATCGCGATGGAAATTGTTGTGGAGGTTGCTGTAAGTTGTTATATTGCCTCATAGGTGTCTGATCCCTTTGGTTTGGAGTTTGTGTATTCTGAATTGGTATTGTTTTTTTTATTACATCATTTGTTTCCAATTCAACCTTTTCATGTGGTAAATCTATGTCCGGAAAACCATTATCTACCGCTTTTTCATCAAAAGAGAGCTTTTGTATTTCTTCTTCTTTGATGGGTTCGTCCTCCTGTTTTTTTATTTTTTTTGGTGGCTTTTCTGAATAATACTCTGTATCCAATTCTACTTCTTCTTCATCATCATCTATCTCTTCTTCTAATTCTTTTTCTTCATCTCCGTTGTCCAACTTTTCTTCTTGCTTTTCTTTTGGTGGATTTTTAGATTTATCACGCAGCTCTTTGACTAAATCTTGCAGTTTTTTATTTTCTTCTTCTAATTGTTTTATTCTAGCCTGTACATCATCTTTTTCTGTTGTTTTTTCTTCTTTTGTTTCCTTATCTCCATTCACATCTGTCTTCTTGTCTTCTTCTTCTTTATTTTCCTTTTTTTCTTTTTTATCACCATCAGCCTTTCCAAAAATACCTCCTAATACTCCTGAAAGCGTTTGTTTTAAAACATCTTTTACTACTTGTACTGCAGATTTATCTTCGTCTTTTTTGCTTACTTCTTTGCCATTTATAGTTATATTTACTTTCTTTTCCATAAAGACAAAATAACAGAGATATTTTACAAAAATAAACCAATCTGTCAAGCAATCCATTTGTTGTTGCGCTGCCCGAGGCCACGCCCTCGCGGTTTGGCT
>JAFSXL010000066.1 GCA_017444125.1 Rickettsiales bacterium
GCTGCGCCTCGTTCCTCGGCTGCCAAACCCGCTCCGCCCGCGCAACATATCAGTTATTCTCCCTCCTCACAAACAATATCTTCTCGCCATTGCTTGACAGAGTAATATGATCACCCTCTTTGATATTCTCGCGCAAAATGTGTTGTGCAATCGTATCTTCAACCTCCTTTTGGATAACACGCTTCAATGGGCGCGCACCATAGGTTGGATCATATCCCTTATCCGACAGGAACTGTTTTGCCTTATCATCAAGTGTAAGAGTAATATTGCGCTCCTGCAATTTGCGATTTAGCCATGCTAGCTGTATGTCAATAATCTTGTCAATGTGCTCTTTTTTCAAGCGGTTGAAACAGATTATCTCATCAATACGATTTATGAACTCTGGACGGAAAAAGCTGGTAATTTCATGCATAATATTCTCCTCCAAGTCCTTCTGCTTGATGTCTGGCTTGTCATTGATAATCTGCGTCCCCAAGTTGGAAGTCATGATTATAATCGTATTAGTAAAGTTGATTGTCTTGCCGTGGCTATCTGTCAACCTACCATCATCCAGCACCTGCAACAGCAGATTGAATATGTCAGGATGTGCCTTTTCCACCTCATCCAGCAAAACAACCTGATATGGCCGTCTCCTCACTGCTTCTGTAAGTTTTCCACCTTCTTCATATCCAACATATCCCGGAGGAGAACCAATCATTTTTGTGACATCATTTTTCTCCATGAACTCGGACATATCAAGGCGCGTCATAGCTTTTTCATCGTCAAACATGAAACGTGCCAATGCCTTTGCAAGTTCTGTTTTACCTACTCCCGTTGACCCAACAAACATGAACGAACCAATAGGACGATTATCACTTGATAAACCAATTCTTGAACGGCGAATAGCATTTGCAATAGCACTTATAGCTTGGTCTTGTCCTACGACCTTCTTTGCCAGTTCGGTCTCTATTGTCAACAGTTTTTGCTTCTCACTGGCCATCATTTTGTCTACTGGAATACCAGTCATTTTTGATACGACATAAGCCACATCGTCACTGTGAACTGTCTCACGAATTAACGACAAGCCGCTGTTTTTCATCTCTTCGGTAAGGGTTTCAAGTTCCTTCTTTGCATTCGGAATTGTCTCATAAGTCAACTGGCTGGCTGTTGCCAAATCTCCCTTTTGTTTAGCTTGTTCTGCCTGAAATTCATAATCTGCAATTTTCTCTTTCAGCTCTTTAACTTTACCAACCTTCAACTTTTCGGCCTCCCATTTAGCATTGAGCTCATGCAGTTGCTCACTCAAATCACGGAGTTCCTCTCTTGTCTTTTCCAGCTTTTTCTTACTTTCTTCATCCTCCTCACGTTTTAGTGCCTCTTCTGCAATTTTCAAATTCCATATTTTCCTCTCCAAGTCATCAATCTGCTCTGGCTTACTATTTATCTGCATTCTCACACGACTGGCTGTCTCATCCATCAGGTCAATGGCTTTGTCCGGCAAAAACCTATCATTGATATATTTCTCTGACAAATGCACTGCCGCCAATATTGCCCCATCACTTATCTGCACCCCATGATGTGTCTCATATTTTGAACGAATACCACGCAAAATTGCAATGCTATCTTCCTCATTTGGCTCCTCCACCATCACAGGTTGAAAACGTCTCGCCAGCGCTGGATCTTTTTCAATGTATTTACGATATTCATCAACCGTAGTAGCACCAATGCAGTGGAGAAGTCCGCGCGACAATGCTGGTTTCAGAAGATTTGATGCGTCCATTGCTCCGCTTGTAGCTCCTGCCCCAACAAGAGTATGTATCTCATCAATAAACATGATTATTTCACCATCACTTTTTTCAACTTCGTTTAGGACAGCTTTTAACCTCTCCTCAAACTCACCGCGATACTTTGCCCCTGCAATAAGAGCTCCCATGTCAAGCTCCACAATACGCTTGCCTTTCAAGTTTTCTGGCACATCATTCTTGAAAATACGCAATGCAAGTCCTTCCACGATTGCGGTCTTTCCAACCCCAGCATCACCGATTAGCACTGGGTTATTCTTTGACCTCCGCGACAAAATCTGTATTGCTCGTCTTATTTCCTCATCCCTACCGATGATTGGATCAATCTTGCCTTTGCTTGCCAAGTCAGTCAAATCCCTACCATATTTCTTGCATGCATAGAACAAATCCTCGGCATTTGCACTATTAGCTTGACGTCCACCGCGCAGTTGAAGTATCGCTTGGTTTAGTGCCCGTGGAGTAAGTCCGGCCTCGTTCAGCATCTTCGCCACCGCACTGTGCGACATCTGCAACATTGCCTCATATATGCACTCAATAGTTGTATAGTCATCGTTGTATTTCTTGGCATTTTGTTCGGCCTTGCCAAGCATCTCTGCAAAATCACGGGAGTAGTAAATCTGTCCTGCACCACTGCCCTCAACAATTGGTTTCTTGCCAAGCTCTTCCGTCAACTTTGAACGCAACAGCATTTCATTGACTTTGCATATCTGGTTGATGTCTCGCACAATGCCTGCATCTTCACTGTCAAGCAGGACTTTCAGCAAGTGCTCCAAGCAAATCTGCTGGTGATGATATGACGCAGCCACTGTTTCTGCCTCACTTATCACTCCTCTTGCCTTTTCTGTAAATTTCTCCAAGTTCATATCAATCCTATAAACCCACTATTAGATATAGTTTTTTTAGTAGATTTTCAAGATTATTTTACATTTCACGTTAATTGCGCGCAAGGAAATGACTGACTGTCAACTATTTGACATTTAAAAAAGCAGTGGTTTTTGCTCTGTGATGGACGACATAAGAAATCTTGCAGCCGCTGATGATGAGGTCTTGAATGCAACAATTCGTCCGCAAAGCTTGACTGATTTTGTCGGTCAAACAAAGTTGCTTGATAACTTAAAAATCTTCATTTCTGCAGCAAAAAAGCGCGGCTCACAAATGGATCATGTGCTGTTTTACGGCCCTCCTGGACTTGGAAAAACAACTCTCGCAAACATAATCGCCAAAGAAATGGGTGTCAACATCCGCACGACTTCGGGGCCAATGTTAATGAAAAGGGGCGATCTCGCGGCCATTTTGACAAACTTGCAGAAAGGTGATGTGCTCTTCATAGATGAAATCCACAGAATGCCAGTTGCGGTTGAAGAGGTGCTCTATTCCGCCATGGAAGACCAGCGGCTTGACGTAATTATCGGCACTGGACCATCTGCCAAGACAATAAAAATAGAGTTAAACCCTTTCACTCTTGTCGGAGCAACAACACGTCTGGGACTTATCTCCAACCCGCTAAAAGACAGGTTTGGTATAACAATGCAACTGGAGTTTTACTCTCCGCAGGAGCTTGCAAAAGTTATCAATCGTTATGCTGAAATGAATGACATGAAAATAACAGAAGACGCCAAGTTGACAATTGGCGCACGCAGCCGCGGAACACCAAGAATAGCCATTCGGCTCATCAAGCGCGTAATTGACATTGCAATATATCTTGAAAAGTCAGAAATTGATGAAAAATTCGCCACGGATGCCCTAAACAAGCTGGGTGTTGACAGTTTGGGGCTGGACGGCATTGACAAGAAATATTTGAACTTCATTGACAAAAACTACAAAGGTGGGCCAGTCGGCATTGAGACAATTTCTGCGGGTTTGTCAGAGGACAAAGGCACACTTGAAGAGGTTGTTGAGCCGTTCCTTATCCAGTCGGGACTGCTTGAAAAGACACCTCGCGGCCGCACACTGACATTCAAGTGCTTGCAACATTTGAGAAAAAACCAAGCAAATTAATTTGCTTTCACCAAAATTCTGCGCTTTCCCTGCACGTCTGGCGAGGACAAAATGCCCTCTTCCTCCATCTGTTCAATAAGGTTCGCGGCCTTGTTGTAGCCAATTCTCATTTTGCGCTGCAAGTAACTAATTGATGTTTTTTTCTCTTCCAAAACAATCTTCACGGCCTTGCGATAAAGCCCATCGTCATCACCATCGTAGACGCCAAAACTGCCAGCAAAGTCATCATCACCGTCCTCGTCCACAATAGAAATATATTCTGGTGCGCCGTTTTTCTTCAAGAATTTTACAACCTCTTCAACTTCGCTGTCCTCAATCATAGGGCCGTGCACGCGCGCTGTTTTAGTGCCTCCAATCATGAAAAGCATATCTCCCTTGCCAAGAAGTTGCTCTGCGCCCTGCTCTCCCAAAATCGTGCGACTGTCAATTTTTGATGTCACCTGATAGCTAATTCTTGTCGGAAAGTTCGCCTTGATAACACCAGTTATGACATCTACCGAAGGCCTTTGCGTGGCCATAATCAAGTGAATTCCAGCTGCACGCGCCATCTGCGACAACCGCTGCACGAGCACCTCAATCTCCTTGCCGGCCACAACCATCAAGTCAGCCATCTCGTCAATTATGACAACAATGTAAGGCAGTTTGGCCTCTTTTTCACGGCGGTTCTAGTTTTCAAGTTCAACCTTTTTGTTGTAGCCATTAATGTTCCTCACGCCCGCTTCCGACATCTTGCGATAGCGGTCTTCC
>JAFSXL010000067.1 GCA_017444125.1 Rickettsiales bacterium
CACATGGGATTTTTTGGTGGTAAAAAGCAGAAAATTGATGGCGCTGAGGAAATGCAGAATTGGTATAATGAGCGCTATTCTGCTGTGGCAATACAACGAAATTTTCTCATGTTTTTCACAATTTTGATACTCATTGCACTGCTTGTATGCCTTATCATTGTCAAAAAATTGCAAGAAGGAAAGGCAGCGGCACCATTTTTGATTGAATATGACAAAAACACTGGCTTCATGACTATTGTTGAGAGTAAAGGGAAGAAAGAATATACCGCACAGGAAGCAGTCAAGGAGGCCATGTTAATGCAATATCTTGACCATCGTGAGGCACCGCGTCTATCAACAATAGAGGATGACATCAATTATGTCCGTGTCATGACATCAGGTAGGATTTATAATGCATATACACAGGATGCAGCAAATAAATTGGTAGAGCTTCGTAATGCAGGACAGATTTCAAGATATTCTATTGAAGTGAAAAGTATGCAGTATATGGCAGACAATAGGGTAAAAATGAGAATAATACGAACGCTTGAAGGTGATGGAGTTGTGGTAAAATCTGAGGACTTTGACCTTACTGTTACATTCGGGTTTGCCAGCTTTGAAATGACGCTGGATGATATGCGTATTAACCCTCTTGGCTTTCAGGTTACTGCATATAAACTTACACCAGTTGTAGAAAAAAAATCCGCACTCGTTCAAGAAATAGAGCGCGATGAAGAGGCAGAAAGAAAGAAGCAAGAACTTGCAGAAAGAGCTAAAAGTGCATATGCAGAAGAGGTTGAACGATTAAGAAAAATAGAAGAAGAAAAGCGTGCAGAAGCAGAAGCGGCGCGTTTAGCCGCAGAAGAAGCAAATGGTACAGCGCAAGCAACGGGAATAACCCAAATATCAGCTACACAGGCAACAAATACAGCAACAGGAACAGTGAATAAACCACAATAATATGATTGGTTGCATAAGAAAATACTGGTTTGTTTTGATGTGTGCAGTGGCGATGTTTTGTGTAAAAAACAGCAACTCACTGGCGGAAATTCTCAACAGAAACACACCAATGCCAAGTGACACGAGAATAAAGACATATGTGTATAACCCTAATGAAATCTACCAAATCAAGTTCATGACAAATTACCAATCTATTATTGAACTTCAACAAGGAGAAGATGTAAGAATTATTACATTTGGAAATCCAGCCGGCTGGAGCACTCCGCGACTGATTGACAACCAGCTTTTCATGAAGGCCGTTGAACCGGGTGTTAAAACCAATATGATAATTATCACAGATAGGCGCAAATATTTCTTTGAAATCATGTCAAGTGATGAGGACAGTGACAGCGTCAGTGATGCGCAGATTACACAGTATTTGCAGTTTTTCTATCCAGATTTGAAGAGCATAGACATTCCTCCGAAGACCGCGCAAGCAGCCAAAGTGACACTCAATGAAAATGCTATGGCCTTGGCAACTGGACGCGCAATTCAACAATACGAAAAGCGCGACACAGATATGGTGGCAAATGTAGGTGAAATCAATACGAAATATACTTACTCAGGTGATGGAAAAGGCATCACACCGGTCATGGCATTTGACAATGGCAAGAAGACATTTTTCAGGTTTGCAAACAACAATGCAGTTATACCAGTCATCAGCAGCATAGACCATATGGGCAAGGAAACACCAATCAGAACACGCGTCAGTGGAGAATATGTCTATGTTGACACAGTTGAGGATAAATTTACTTTACGTAAAGGTCCAGAACTGGTCTGTGTATTCAACGAAGAAAAAGGCTCATCGGGCAACCGTAAAGTTATAGCACGGGCAGATTAAAATCATGGAAGAAGATAGCAAAAAGGACAAACCTGAAATTAAGGACTTTGAAGTAGAAAATGCGCTAAACAATGATAACGAGAATTATCCAATCCAACATGAAGAGCCTCCGACCCAACTTGGCAAGATCCAGATGCCACCGCTCTCCACTCAACAAGATAATATGCAAGTACAAAATGCATCACAAGACCAAAAACCTAAATCGCTAATCAGAAAGACAAATTATGAACAACTTGTTGAGGATATCAAGGCACGCGGGATTAGTTCGGTCATAGAGAGGTTTTGTCGTTTGCAGAATGCTGGAGCAGGAAGAAAAAAGGCAAGATGTCCATTCCATCATGAGAAGACACCATCATTTCATGTTGATGAGAGGAAAGGGTTCTACAAGTGCTTTGGGTGCGGAGAGAGCGGGGATGTCTTCAAGTTTGTGGAGAAAATAAGGAGCTGTGATTTTCTGCAATCTGTTGACTATTTGTGCGACTTTTTTGGCATTGATAAGAGTAAATACGTCACTCAGGATGAGGGGAGTGTCAAGCAACAGGCATCGTTCTATAAGACCATGTCGGTGATTGCGGACTTCTACGAACAAGAGCTTAAACAAAACCAAGATGCAAGCTTGTATGTCAGTGGCGTGCGAGGATTGACAGATGAGACAGTCAAGAAATACAAAATTGGGCTAGCAAATAATGATTTGGACGCGCTGCAAACCTATTGTGAGGCACATGGCATTGGCGAGGCAGAACTGCTGGATAGTGGCGTTGTGCGTAAAAGTGAGAAGGACGATGAGAAATATCTCTTTTTCCGCGACAGAATAATGATACCAATTACAAATCCAAGCGGGAAAATTGTGGCATTTGGCGGAAGGATTTATCGTGCTGCAGATGAGGCCAACAAGGTGGCTAAATATCTTAACTCATCGGAGAATTTTTACTTCAAAAAGGGGAGAATTTTGTTTAATCTGCATAACGCCAAGCAGGCGCTCACGGCAGACAAACAATTTATCATTGTTGAGGGCTACATGGATGTCATTGCGCTGGCACAGGCAGGGATAAATACTGGCATTGCGCCGCTGGGGACAAGCATCACGGACGAGCATTTGAAGTTGATTGTGAGCTACTGCAAACGGCCAATTTTTGTATTTGACAACGACAACGCTGGGCACAAGGCCTCTCTGCGAGCATGTGAAATGATGTTTCCGATTTTGAGAAGCGGGATAGTTCCAAAATTCTGCATGCTTGAAGGTGCAAAGGACTGCGATGAATATTTGAAGAAATATGCAACGGAAGATCTACAAAAGCAGTTTGATGGCGCAATTTTGATTGATGAGTTTTTGTTTGTAGAAAAATGCAAGCAATATGGCATAGAGCAAGGAAAGCAGGCAAATCCAAATGTTTTGGCACAAATGCAGAGCGATGTCATGTCTTTGATAAGGAGGATACCAGATGAGATTTTGAAGGAGAATTATGTCAATATATTCAAGGACAAATTCTGGAAGTTGCAACATGCGAGGAGTGCCACGCGGATTGGATATACGAACTACAAAAGGCCGTCAATTCACAGTGGGAATAATGTTGATACGCTGGAAAAGAATATTATTGCGCACTTGTTGAATAAGAGGGAATTGTTGGAAGATTTTGATATAAACGAAAATGTGATTTGTAGGTTAGGAGAGAAAAATAGAGAGCTGTTGAATACATTATTGGGGGGAAAAAACAGAACGCCTTTGGGTACACTGCTGGAAAATAAAAAAGAAAATCAAGTAATACGCTACCAGAGAAAATATTGTGCTGATGAAAACATTGATGGACTTGTTGCAAAACACGGGATGCTTTTGAATAATATACTGTCAGAAGATATGGAAGAAAATAATACAGAGAATCAAGCTATGTTCTGTCGGAGATATTGGACATCTGAAAGCATTGAGGGACTGGTTGCAAAGTTAAAAATGGCTGCGTTGAATAGTTCAAAGCTGCCGGAGAAAGTGAAGGCAAACGAGAAGAGAAAGCTTATTGAAGAGAGGAAGAAGGCGTTGAAGGCGTTTGTGGAGGAGGAAGAGTAAAGAATATTCATTAAAAAAATATTAAGTTATAATATAGATATATTAAGTTATAATATAGATTGCGCTGGGCGGAGCGGTTTGTGCGACAACGAAGTGCGGAGCGTAAGGCAAACCGCGAGGGCGTGGCCTCGGGCAGCGCAACATAAAAAAAATACTTCCATAATTGGGTTGGCATTCGTAAGACATGATGTTTTAATTTTTAATTATGAACGCAAGTGAATTAAAAAAAGCAATAGAAGAGTATAGTCAGGCATTGAGTTTTTTGAGAGATGGAGAACTTGGTGATGATGTAGTTTCCAAGAACAAGGCACAAAAAATCAATGAAAACCTTGATGACTTAGAAGCAACGATACGCAGACAAAGATTGCCAATGGGTTTTACGACCAAGGAGAGTGAAGACGAAAAATTCCAATCACAATATAAAGATGCATTTTTGAAATATATTAGAAAAGGCATTGAAAGTGATTTGATAAATCTCGCAAATAGTAACAACAGCATGGAGAACTTACTAAAATGTGATTCAAATGGCTTTGCAATTACAAGTTCAATGAATAGCATTATAGCAAACTCAATGTATAAAAACTCACCAATACGTCAGTTAGCACGTATTGTTAATATTTCAAATGATAGTTTGGATGTTGCAGCTTACACAACAGATATTGCAGCATCATGGGGTGATGAACGCACAGTTGCACCAGAAACAGATGCATTTACACGTAAAACAATTAAAGTCCATGAATTGACAGCTCAACCAAAAATGACCCAGAAAATGATTGATGACGACCAAATTGACCATGAAAGCTGGTTGGCTGAACTATTGAGCGACATCCTTCTTGCAAAAGAGGACAATGCATTCTTCAATGGTGATGGTGAAAACAAACCGGTTGGTATTTTATCATATGAAGATGGGACAAGTAGCAGCCAAATTGAGAGAGTTTCCGGTGGTAGCGCAATAACATTTGAAAACTTGTTGCAATTACAAGCTGCATTGGATGGAAGATATGAAAAAGAAGGTGAAACTGCATTTATCACATCAAAAGCTAACTTGGCTGCAATACGTTCAATCAAAGATGAAAGTGGCAGATATATCTGGACACCGGGTGCATTGAATGGCAACTATGATATGATATTTGGCACACCAATTTTGGCAAGTAATGAGATGGATACATCCGAAGGTGATGCTGTGATTTATGGAAATCTCCGTAAAGGTTATCAAATTGTTGACCGCAGCGACATCAAAATTCAGCGCGATCCATATTCATCCAAGCCATTTATTGTCTACTTTGCAACAAAGAGAGTTGGTGGAGACGTCATTGACACCAAAGCCATCAAGATTTTGTCATTATCATAATCTTGTTGCAAAACTGCCATTTTTATGTTGCGCGGCCCGAGGCCACTCCCTCGCCGTTTGTCCTTCCTTCGCTCCGCTCCTCGTCCACACGGCTCTGCCCCGCGCAACATTCTATCAACTAATCAACATCTTCCCAAAACACCCTCCACTCGCATTTGAAATATAGAGAAACCTCCTCCGTGCACGCGTAATTGCCACATATAACAACCTGATTTCTTCCAATTCGCACTTTTTCTGTTTAGCTTCTATTTCCGCAACCAGTTGCTCGTTTGCAAACCGATC
>JAFSXL010000068.1 GCA_017444125.1 Rickettsiales bacterium
ATTGTTGATCGTGCTAAAATTCAAAGAATAATCTTTGAATTTGATTACTATGAAAAAGCTTTTCATCAGTTTTATGATACGTATAGGGTGGTGCCGGGGAATTTGGATTACAAAACATGTATAAAGCATGCGGAGTTTAGTGGGTGTGCGTGCAGTGTGGCACAGGGTTCTTGCACGGATGCAAATTGCGGGCTTAACTACACTGTTGCTCAGTGGTGTCAAAAACACTCAATGGCAAGAAGTGTGAATTCTGCAAAAATAGTGCAAAGTGAGACAGATGTCGGCCAGTTTTTGAATATGCTCCAATTAAAGAAATCTGGTTTGATTGACAAAGACAGGATGAAATTTAACGGCCATAATGGCGTTCAACAAAATGTTGTATTAAATAGACATGGACGAGACACTGGAAGCGGCATTAATGTTGGATATTTTGCCGACTGTTCGTTTGATAATAACCTATCTTTGAATTTTGTTGGTTTCAAAAAATACAGTAACTATGAAATTACTGACCCAACAGGCGGTTTTATTCAGAGAATACAGGCAATCAGCGCAGCAAATAGGTTGAAAAAAGAGTTTTACAACCAAAGTTACACCAACGCATTAAACAACCACAATGCGATTGTTATTCACAGATTAAATATCTCTGCTTCAACAGGCGGAGGCGCAACACGAACCGACTTTGCGGCTGCACTAACCGCAAAGATAACTTCTCAACTTGATGCAAAAATTGACGACGGACGTCCTGGAACTGGAAAGTTGTTGGCTTACAAAGATGGTCGTGGTTCAAACAAAACCGCGCCAGACGGCGAAGTAAAGGCGACCTGCTATGACAAAGATTATTCAGAAGTTGATAAGGCAATTTATCATGAAACAACGGATTTAAAATATGGGTGTGGAGTGTTGAGGATTATGGAGGATGTGAAATAACCCTTGCATCTTATTTTTCTCCTTCAACAATGTTATGTGGTCTCGCCTGCGTGGTGGAATTGGTAGACACAAGGGACTTAAAATCCCTCGAGGGTTAAACTTCATGCCGGTTCAAGTCCGGCCGTAGGCACCACTTTTGCTTTTATGTTTATAACATTTGAAGGAATAAATGGCTCTGGTAAAAGCACGCAAGCGCGGTTGCTGGCTGACAATCTTCAAAAACTTGGCCATGATGTTGTGCTGACAAAAGAACCTGGTGGAGGAGGGGAGTTCTGCATGAAGCTCCGCAAATTGATTGTTGAGACAAAGGAGATTTCCAAACTAACAGAACTATTTTTGCTGTATGCCGCGCGCAATGAGCACATTATCAAGCTCGTCCAGCCCGCTCTGGAAGCTGGCAAAATCGTCATCTGTGACAGATATGTTGACTCGTCATATGCCTATCAGTGTTGTTATGACTGGAAAAATGCTGAGTTCGTCAGGACCTTACACGACAAAATTGGTGGCCTGATGCCCGACTTGACATTCATGATGGACATAACTGTACGCGAGTCGGAGGAACGTTTGGCGCCGCTGATTTACTCCTCAACAGCAAACGAGGGCTACAAAAAATACGATGAACTTGAAACCGAGCACATGCAGAAAATACTGGATGTCTACCACAAATTGGCGGACGAAAACAAGGACAGAATTATCAAAATTGATGGCATGCGAGCATCGGAAGATATTGAAAAACAGATTTTGGAAATCGTTCAGCAGCGGTTATGACAACCTGCTGATTATCTCATTGCGTGCCTTGCCGGTGATTGTATAGTTCAACCAAACCCTATTAACTTGCGGTTTTTCCGATTTGCAAATTGTAACTTTGTCGCCATTATGGAGAATGTGGTCAATGCCAACATGTTGACCGTTGACGACCGCATAATCAAAATAAACTCCGCTATCAGTGTCAATCGCGAATGCAAAATCAAGCACTGTCGCGCGGCCGGGGAGCTCCACAACATAGCCATCGTGCGTAAAAACGATGATGTGATTTTCCGAGATTTCCGTCTTTGCATCGGACAAAACATTATTCTGGTTGCTCTCTTGGAGGATATTCAAAACCCTGTTTATCCACGAGGCACGCAAGTATTTTAGCTTGTTGTCTGTGGTTATGCCTTGCTTGTATTTCCAGTGCGATGCCAGTCCAAACTCATTCTCGTCGTGCATGGCTTTTGTGCGAATTTGGATGTCAACAATTCTGCCGCGCGGCCCCATGATTTTGGTGTGCAGAGAACTATAACCGTTGCTTTTTGGAATGCTGATATAGTCCTTGAACTTGCCCGGAATTGCGTTGTAATCAGTGTGAATGGCGCCCAGCGCGCGGTAGCAGTCCTCCTTTGTGTCAACAATCACGCGGAATGCGATGATGTCCGAGACCTCTTCAAAAGCAATGTCGTTCTTGTGCATCTTTCTCCAAACCGAGTAAGGAGTTTTCTCGCGACCAAAGACCTGTGCCTCAACATTGTGCCTTTTCATACTGTCTTGCAGCTCTTTTATTATGTCCTCAATTGCATGCGAACTGTCAAAATCCATTTTCAATTTGCCAATTTTCTGCACTATTTCAGCATATTCATCTGGTTTTAAAATACGAAATGATAAATCTTGCAGCTCATTTTTGATGCGTTGCAAGCCAATTCTTTCTGCCAGCGGAGCATAAATTTCCAGCGTTTCCAGCGCGATTGTCTTTTGCTTTTCTGGTTTTTGAAATTCCAGCGTCCGCATGTTATGTACCCTGTCACACAGCTTTACAATTAGCACTCGGATGTCCTTTGACATAGCCAAAAACAGCTTGCGAAAGTTCTCAACTTGCCGTGCTTGCTTCTCTTGGAACTGAATTTTCTCAAACTTCGTGACACCTTCAACAATGTTTTTTACATCCTTTGAAAAACGCGTTTCAATGTCTCTGGCTGTGTATTTAGTATCCTCAACGACATCATGCAACAGCGCTGCAATGACAGAATTTTCATCAATATTTATCTTTGAAACTTCCAGTGCCACTGAAATCGGATGCACCGCATATGGCTCGCCTGACTTCCTCTTCTGCTCCTTGTGAGCTTCACAGCAAAAGTCGTATGCCTCAGCAATTTTTTCCAGTCCAAACCCTGGATTATCCTTTTGGACTTGCTGTAAGAACTCGCTTTTGCCAATCATCAAACTGATAAAATATAAATAGATTTTATTTGCAAGATATTTGTTGCGCCGCCCGCGGCCACGCCCTCGCCGTTTTTAACCTCCTCGCTCTTCCGCCCTCGCTCCGCTCGCTCGTCGGCCAAACGCGCTCCGCGGTTGATGGTAGTGAAATTTATTAACCCAGACGCCCACTGATATAATTAATACCTGCCTGCAAAATTGGGTCGTATTTACCAGACCTCTTGTCCTGAATTGCAATGTCTGGTTCAATACCGATGCCGTTGATTTGTCTGTCATTAGGAGTGAAATACTGCGCCGTTGTCAGTTTCACTGCGCCCTCAACGCTTTTCAACTTAAATACCTCCTGCACCAGTCCTTTTCCAAAGGTTGTCTCACCAATCAGTTTGGCTATTTTATAGTCCTGCAAACACCCCGCCAATATCTCCGATGCCGATGCCGTGCCTCTGTTTATCAGTATTGCAATCTTCATTCCAGCAAAGTTGTCATTGATGTTCCGCGCCACAAAATATTCAGGTTTGCGCAGATTGTTTTTCATCTTCACAGTTGTTATAAGTTGACCGTCCTTTAAGAACAGATTTGCAATATCAACAGCCGAAATTAGTAGTCCTCCCGGGTTGTTTCGCAAGTCAAAAATCAAACCCTTCAAATCATATTTTTTCATCATGACATTAATTGCGTTTATCACCTCTTGATAAGTATTCTGCGCGAACATGTTGATGGTAATAAGACCAATGCTGTTATCATAAACTTTTGAGAAGACATTCTTGATTTTGAGCTCTTCATATCGCATCAGGCGTGTAAAACTCTCCCTCGTGGACGAGCGATAAAACGTGATTTTCACAGAGGAACCAATCTGCCCGCGCAGTAATTTAGCTATTTCCGACAGCTTTTTTCCAACCACAACTTGGTCGTTGATGTGAGTAATAGTGTCCCCAGCTGCCACTCCTGCCCTGTCCGCAGGTGCATTTTGATACACATAATTCACCACCGCGCTATTGCTATTACTGTCAAATACAGTTTCTATTCCAATGCCAGCAAATGTCCCAGTAGTGTTTTGCTGAAAATTGCTCAAACTCTCCTTGTCAAAATAGCCAGAATATGGATCAAGTGTCTTCAACATTCCATCAAGCGCGCCATCTTCCAGAGTGCTCAAATCCACATTATTGTAATATTTTGCATCAATGATTTCAGCAATTTCTTCCATTGCCATTTTTGTGTTATTGGAAATTATATTTGCGAATGCACTACTAAAATTGCCTGCAAAACAAGCCAAAAAAACAAACAACAATAATATTTTATTGCGCATAAACACGTGTAATAATAGTTCAAAAATAGTTATAAGCAAGTGTTATTTGCTACTAAGCAAATATTGCTTCAAAGAATTCAAATTTTTCAATCTTTCGTTGTATAATGGCACTCTGTCAGATAAACCATGTTTACTATTCACATCTATAAATGTCTTTTGAGCATTAATAACTCCATCTATACCTTTAATATAGTCATTTTTTGTTTTATCATCTGCATTTTTAAAATTTTTAAAAAGATAGACAATCTGTTCTTTGTTACCCATTACTTTCAAACTGGCTAAATAGTCAATTGCAGAATTAATTTCTGGACTATCAATAGTGTGTTTTTTTTGATCTTCTTTTGCTGTAACACTGTTATCAATTGCCAATTGTGTTTTTTTGTCTGATTTTTTTGAGCATATTTTGTAAATAAAATAGATTAAACCTGGCACAGCAACAACTGCTAGACAAGAAAATATTATAATGGGCAACATATTAATTATACTTATTTTACATAACCACAGATAACAGTATCTCAAAAATAGTCATAAGCAAGAGTTATTTTGTTGTTTATTATTTACAGCAAATTAACTTCCACCAATATTTTGTCCGTTTAGTTTCGCCAAGTCGTCTAAACTTGTTGCACTATTTGAATTCAAAAGTGGCACGTATTTACCATTTACAAACAAATCACCGGCGCTCTCATATTTTGCATTTATAGTATCAATTGTTTTATTGGCTTTATCCATTGTTTCATCGACTTTATCAATTTTTTCATTAGCTTTATCAATCGTCTTATCAGCTTTTTTATAGGCTTTCCATGCTAAAATACCGACACCAATCGTTAATGCTATAAAAAGAAGTGTAGCAACAATTTTTAGAACAGTTAATCCTGTTGACTTGCCATCTTTTTTATTATTACTTGCGAAATTTACAGACATTGGCTGAGCTGTCCCTGCTTGAGAATATTGTGGATAATAATACTGTGGATAATACGTAATACCGCTTGTATATTGCTGTTGTTGTTGAACATCACTATTTGTATTATCGCTTTGGCTCATACCCAACTAATATTTTATCTTTTTTCAATTAAAATGTAAAGGATTTTTTTATAAACAAAAACATGACAATTTGCTGAAAATTCAACAAACTATCATGTCTTATAAAAAACAACTTAAAATTGATGATGAATAATAACTATCCGCCATTGTATCCGCATTTTATTTTGCATTGATTGTAGTCAGCGCTGCCCTTTACACATTTTGCTTTTTTACATGCCTCATATTCTGCTTGCGAAGCGGCTTGTGCAAATGCACCAATGAAGCAGTTGAACATCAAACATGACAAAACAAACACGGCAAAAGTTGCTTTTTTAGCTTTCATAAGAACTAAATACTAAACTGCTTAATATGCGCATTTGTCAAGATAACTTGCAAGAAAAATATTTTCAAAAATGCAAATAAAAAACTTGAAAAATAAATTATTTCGTGGGAACATGGTTTTTATTTTTTCAACTAAAAGTTGGTTTGACACGTAAATACACATTCAATTTGCAAAATTTATGTTGCGCCGCCCGAGGCCACGCCCTCGCCATTTGGCACCGCTACGCTCCGCCTCGCTCCATGTCGGCGCTCCGCGCCTCCCCGCTTGGCGGCCAAATGCGCTCCGCGCTGCGCAACAAATTATAATTGTATTATTATTTCCTAAACGTCTCCCTCGTAATAATCTTCGTCATCATGACAAGCGCAATGACATTCGGAATTGCAATAGACAAATTCAAGAAGTCAGCCACGTCAAGGATGGTGCTGAAATTTTCAACCATTCCGCAAGCAAAATAGGCCACAAATAAGCATGCGTAGTAGAATTTTACTCGTGTCTTGCCGAACAAATTTGAAAACTGCTTGGCGCCGTAATATGCCCACGAAACAGCAGTGGTGATACCAAACAGTGGCACAATTATTAACGTCAAGTATCTAACCAGTGGATGCACACTGGAAAATGCATTGATTATGTAGTCAATTCCGCTTGCGCCTTGTGTGTATGACCTTGAGACCAGCACAATCATGCCCGAGCAGAAGCACACAATCAGCACCGAAACTATTGGCGTAATCATGGAGATAATGGCCTCGTTGCGGCTATCTTTGTTGGATGAATTTGAGTGGATTATCGCGCCCGAGCCCATGCCACTCTCGTTGCAGAAAAACGCCCTTTGAAATCCCAGCACAAGTGCTCCCAAGACACCTCCGTTCACTGCGCGGAAGGAAAATGCGTCCTCAAATATTGACTTCACGGCCGGCATGACATTTGCGTGATTGACTGCTAAAATAGCGAACGTGATGATGATGTATAACACAATCATCGGCGGAACGACTTTTTGATTGAACTTTGCCACGCTTGAAATTCCCTTGACAACCACAACAATCACGAGTGAGGCGACCGCCAGCGCAATCAGCCATGTGTAAGATGAAATTTGCGGGAAGTTGTGCGTGAAAATGTGAACTGTCTGGTTGATTTGCAGCGAGCAAAATGTTGACAGACAAAGCATAAGTGAGTAAGCAACTGCAAAGATTTTTCCAAGCTTTTTGAGCTTATACAGATTGAATATCTCAGGAATATACACCTGCGGACCACCATTATAGCCGTGTGGCTTGCCATTTTTCATGTTTTGGCGTCTGAATTTGTGTCCACACAAAACCTCTGCATATCTTATTGATGTCGCCAAAATGCCAGCGACTATCAGCCAAAACAGCGTTCCCGCGCCGCCGATGGCTACAATTCCAGCCACTCCGAAGATGCTCCCCAAGTCAGTTGCGCCCGCAATAGCCGACAAAACTATGCTTTTGCTTGACACCGTTCCCGACTGTTTATCTACTGCTTTTTTATCCTTTAAAAACATCACAACTGCCTGCGGAAGCTTGCGAAAATTAAAGAACCGCGTTATCACCGCAAAATAAACCGATGCCACCAGCAACCAGAAAATCAGGAATGGCATTTGTACCTTGTCAGTCCAAAACAAGACATCAAAGAACAACAAATTGTTACCAAAATCAGCAATTTTCTGAAAAATCAAATCGGCCATCATAAAGTTATTTATTGTTTATTTTTTTAATTAGCAATCTTCTCCAACCAATTTTACCATTTATCTTTGGTAGATAAGTTTCTTTGCCGTAAACCTCAAATCCATGCTCTAAAATTCCCCCAATAATCGGTGCAGATGACACCGCAAATTCCTTGTCATAATCATTAGGAATATATCCATTGTTAACATTCAAAATGCCGTTATCATCAATTTCAATTTCATCTCGTGGAATATCTTTTAATGGCATTAATTTTTTGTATGGTTTGCGCTTGTATTCAAGGTTTGTCATCCATGCACCAGTGGCTCTGGCAGGTGCGCGATTTTTTCCAAGCAGAAAATTCTCACAACGTTTAATTGCTTTGAGTTTGTGCTTTTTGACTACTTCAAAAAAGCTTGGAATTAGAACTATTGCAGAGTTGCTGATGACCAAAAACTTTTTCTTGCTTTTGAATAAAATTTCATAATATTGTTGCGTCAAACTCCACGGATGGTTTGTGCAGACAATATCTGCCTCTTCGTTTAGTATTTTTATACTTTTCGGATGATAAAAACTACCATCAAAGTCGCCTTCTCTTTTAATTTCCGTTATTGTCCCATCGTAATGGTAGATAATTCCAATTGTTTCGCCAGTATTAAAAATATCACTTACGCCAGCAAAATGTAGACAAATTAGTTTTTTTAGCTTCAATTTTTTAAAGTTTTTCTTGAAATACAGAGCAAAAGCCGAGCACTTATTTTCATCTTCTGGAAGTGGGTCATCGCAGTTGCAAAAAACGACTTTGTCTTTGAATTGGTCTTTGACTTCCTCAATCATCTCCTCAATGTCTTCGTAGCGTGTAAAGAATTCATCATGGACTGTGTATTTTGAAATGGTATTGTTTTTTTGAATTTTCTTTGCCATCTTTTGTGATTTCACCTGTATGTTCTTGTGCGTCCATTGCAGTTTTTTCAAATCTCTTCCGTGGTATCCATATTCTTTTTTGATAATAAGTTTTATTTTTTCATTGTGTTTATTATACTTCACAACCTCATCTTCACCTAGTTGACGAATGATGTGTTTATGTTTTTTTAAATAATCATTATATTTCTCCTTCAAAACCTCATTCCATAGATATTGCTCGTTTTTGTCTGTGTTGGAAA
>JAFSXL010000069.1 GCA_017444125.1 Rickettsiales bacterium
ATGAAGGACTGCAAGAGGGTTGGGGAGTATTATAATTATCTGGAAAATATTGTGCCAGTTATAAGAGAGCATGGTGAACCAGAAGATGATTATTTGTGCCGCACGAGCGAGGAATGCTGGTTACAGACCAAAATTTGTAGAAACATGGCTGACTATTTTGATGATGATGTGCTGTGTTATAAGCTTTTCATGGATTTTAGGCGTCCTGTTGAGAAAAATAAATAATATTTGTTGTACGGTGCATAGCAAGTTTGTGCCACGAATGTGAAGGAGTTAGAGAGCAATAAAAGGCGAGAAGCGAAATATAAACAGCAAGGACGTAGCCGCGCCGTCACAACAATAAAATCACCTTCTCTCCCCAACAATACAAATCTCCGTCCTCAACTCAATTCCATGTTCTTCTTTGACTTTCTGCTTTGCCAAATCTATCAAATTTTCAATATCTGTTGCACTCGCGCCGCCAGTATTTACAATAAAATTGCAGTGCTTTTCTGAAAAAACAGCGCCGTTAATATTGTGTCCGCGCAGTCCAACACTTGCTATCAACCGCCACGCACTATATCCATCTGGATTTGCAAATGTGCTACCACAAGTCATGCCAACAACTTGATTTTGCTTGCGATGCGCCTGCATTTCTGCGATTTCTTGCTTAGCTTTTTCAATTTCCTCGGCCGGTCCGCACTTCAACAAAAAACGTGTCTCCATGACAATGTCCTCACTGTTAAGTGCACTGTGACGATATAAAAACTTCATTTCAGCAAGATTGTCAACCTGCTCCTGCCACGTGCCAACTCGCCTCAAAACGTTTGTACTGTAAAAAATGTCCTTTATTTCTCTTCCAAAACACCCTGCATTCATGCGTGTCATACCGCCAATGCTCCCCGGAATTGTTGACATAAACTCTGCGCCAACTAAATTACTTCTTATCGCAAACTGCACGACCGCGCTTGACAGTGTGCTTGCGCCTGCCACGAGAATTTTGTGCGTTTCACCACCATCGGCAACTTCAATGGCTGTTCTGTTAAATCCTTGACCGAGCTTGATTATCAATCCATGAAACCCACCATCTCTGATAAGAAGGTTTGAGCCAGCGCCAA
The DNA here is from genome assembly GCA_017444125.1 of Rickettsiales bacterium. Classification (GTDB taxonomy): domain Bacteria; phylum Pseudomonadota; class Alphaproteobacteria; order Rickettsiales; family Deianiraeaceae; genus UBA4311. Next base: position 1,098 of record JAFSXL010000069.1, read on the forward strand.
CAGTCATTACCTTACCATTATCGTATTTATCAAGCACATCAAGTAGCTCCTCCTTGGTATCAACCATGGCAAATACATCAATCTTGCCGCCTGCTTTGAACCAGCTCAATTTTGCACCATCAAAGTTTTCAAAAATCTTCACAAGCAAACACTCAAATCTGCTTTTTTATTTTCAAGATACAATTATGTTGCGCTGCCCGAAGCCACGCCCTCGCCGTTTGGCTACGCCCCGTTCCTCGTCGGCCAAACGCGCTCCGCGCCGCGCAACATATATTCCTCTAAAATTTGCTTTTGTAATCACCAGAAATATCACGGCTTGCACCTAAATTTGACGGTGTCAAAAACACTCCATTTTGTTGCAAGTTCTCTTCCCATGGAGCATCAACAACTTTCAAACCGTTCTTACCGCTACACCATATTTTCACTGTGCGTGGCGAGTAGAATGCAAACGTAACGACCGTTAGCAATGTCTGCAATGTTTCTCTTTCATTCACAACAGCAATGGCCTCATTGTAGCCGTATTCTTTACAGACCTCGTTTGGATAAATGTTTGTCTCCTGCGCAAGACCGAACCAAAGTGTATCAACTTTTTTTTTCAATGTTGGTGCAATTTCGTCTATTCGGTAGCTATCATTTGACATATAGACCATGTTTTTACTGGACGAACATCCGGCCAACAAAAGAGCAAGAGAAAGGAATAAACTACTTTTTTTCATAAACACCTACATTTAACAATAAAAACGATTAAAATAAGATGCAAGGGGGTTTAAAGAAACATATTGACATTTCCAAATCTTCCTCTATACTCTCTTTGTTTAATAGCTATTTTGTTTATATGAAAC
>JAFSXL010000070.1 GCA_017444125.1 Rickettsiales bacterium
AAAAGAAATAAATATTAAAAATCATACAATGTGCGTTTGTTAATATAACAAATTTACTCTTGACAATAATCAACTTATTTTTATCTACCACTTGTTGGTCCCATCGTCTAACGGTTAGGACAGCAGATTCTCATTCTGCTAATAGGGGTTCGATTCCCCTTGGGACTACCATTAACTGGCTTTTTTCTTACTCTCTTTCACTGCGGATGGAATAACTGAACCAATTACCTTTATGCTCTGTGAAACTGGTAGATACACATGAAACATTGCCATTTTCTTACCCTGCTTTTTGACCGCTTTCATGGCCGTTTGATACTCCTCAATCGTATTGACTTTCATGTCATTAATCTGCACAATTATTGTCCCAACAGTCAGCATAAACATTGCCTCATCATTGTCTTTTATAGCAGCAACAATCACACCTCCGTCAATATCCTTGTTCAGCTTGTAATCACTGTGCATTTTGCGTGTCAATAACTTCAAAGATGCAATTCCATCATCAAGTTCAAGAGCGCCTACCTCGCCTTTTTCCAGCTTCTCCATTGACTTTGTATCCATTGCTTTGACTTTGAAATTCATTTTTTGTCCCAATCTCAAAACCTCAATGTCGTATGTTTCACCAGCCATAACTTTTGCGTTCAACTTTATCAACGAGTTCTGGTCTTTAACTTCTTCGCCATTCATTTTGAGATACACATCACCGCGCTTTATGCCCGCTTTTTCAGCTGGCCCATCCTTGACAACCTTGTGGATTAACAATCCAGTGTTTTTCTCCATTCCAAGAGTTTTTACATCCCATGGTTCAAGCTCTGAAACTGAAATCCCAAACAATCCGCGCGCGATTTTTTTACCTTTTTTTAGTTTTGGAACCACTTCTAATGCGGTCTTGGCGGAAATTGCAAAGTTCATTCCTTGTGTGGCCTCGTAGCCCCAATCGTTAATTCCAACAACTTCTCCGTTCAAATTGAATGCGGGCCCGCCCGAATTTCCATGCGTCACCGCGGCATCTATTTGAATGAACTCGCCGACACCGCCCGGACGATACCCATCTCTTGACTTACCAGAAACTATTCCTGACGACACCGACCATTTGTAGCCCAGTGGCCCTCCAATTACTATAACCGTGTCTCCGACTGCCACGCTGTCGTTTTTATCAAATGGCACGGCCAAGAACTTTTCGCCTTTATTTGGCTTGATTTTCAACACCGCCAAATCAGCACTCTCATCACTTCCAACAAGCGTTGCTTTATATTTCTTTCCGTTGTGCGTTTCCACATCTATATCCTGTGCATCATCAATCACGTGGTGGTTGGTGACAATATATCCATCCTCGCTAATAAAAAAGCCACTTCCGCTTGCCAATGCCTTTATCTTTTTTGGCGGAAAAATCTCACCCTCATAAGCAGTCAACAAGCCGTATCTAACTTGCTTGTCAACATCCTGCATTGACACCACCTTGATATGCACCACAGATGGCAAGAGCTTTTGTACGAGTTTATCGTAGCTTTGGCTGTGATTTTCAAGGCCTTGGCTTATCTGTTGTAAGCTTTGTTGAAGCCCCGGGATTAATGTCTGTCCGCCTTGCTCTGGTATTGCAACTGTCGCGGGAGTTTCTGTTTTTTCTTCTTCCTTTTTCTCCTCTTTTTTATCTACTGATTTTTCTTCTTTAACTTCTTCCTTTTTCTCTTCATTGACATCTTCTTTTAGTTCTTTGTTATTGATCTCTTCTTTTGGCTCTTCATTATCTTTTACAATTTTTGTTTGTGTGCCGGCCTCTGTTTTAGCACCTTGTTCTGCTTTTTTGTTGTTATAAACCGACCAAGAGACAATAGACAAAGCGCCCATCAAAAAGCAACACAATAACACAAGTATTTTCCTCGCAAATTTTCTTATCATAAGATAACGCGTTTATCCACATTACATTATTGTCAAATTATTTTACTTTTTCAACTATTTATTGATTTTTTTCTTGCGGTTGCCATTTGCCAAAATAGGAAAGGCATATAATAGCAATGATATTGCTCCAAAAGTACCCGCATTGAAAACACTTCCCTTACCAAAAGCAGGTGAAATGTTCCATGCAAATGCACAAACAGATATACAAAAGAGGCATCCAATCAAAAACTTGATATGGTTCATTTTCTTATTATACCACTCTATTGCAACAAGTGACAAAATGCATCCGATAAGTCCAACAATGCACTCAAACCATGTGTGATGTCCACCTGCAACACATATAAATGTCTCAACCGCCATAAAAAACGCAAGCCATTTCATGCATAATTTTTTGTCTTTTAAAAGGCAATTTAAACAACAATACGCGGTTAATGGAATAATCCAGCAATGACTTGAAGGAAATGCAAACGTATTTGGATTGGCAGGATGCGGAATTCTGAATAATGCTTTTGCCAAAATTGACATAGCCAATGCAATGAATATTGTGAAAAATATATTAAACACAGCTTTGCTGTTTTTTTTATATTCAATAACTAAAAACGGAAGAAACGTTAATACAATCATAAAGTGATTATACTTATTTAGTGCACTGGCAAACATTTTTATTAACGACATAATCTATTAGTTTGCGTGAAAATTTATTGTCAATACATTCCTTGACAAGCACCATTGTCTTTATATTGTCCAGTATTGCCTTTATATTCAGCAGCATTCTTCACCTTCCTATATTCATTTGCGCTAACACAAGGAAAGAAAACATTATTTGCTTTTCCTTCTTCTAACAAAGTCACATGTTTCTCTAAATCTTCTAACAATTGATATTTACTATCGCAATCTATTTCATTATAGTTTATACCCTTTAAATACGGAAATTTTTTTTCAAGTAGGCAATCATAATAATTATTTATCTCATTTATGTAATCGCGATGAAATCCAAATCTTCTAACATTCAACAACTTTCCATTTTTGCAACCTTTGTTAGGATCTTTGTCCCAATGTAGTTTTTTTGGATTATCCTTTGATTTGCCAAGGTGTTTGTTGATTTGTTCTGAAATTCGCTTTTCTAACCGTTCAACTTTTTCTTGACACATAAAAGTGTCAATATAATTTATTTTCCTTATTTCATCTTCTTTTAATTTTATGTTATCAAAATAACCTTTGTTGTTGTCTTTTGATTTTACGCCTTTTTCTATTTTTTTAGCTATCTCAATATAATCTTCATATCTGTTGTTCTGTTGCTTATTAACGTTTTCAAGGAATTCGGTTATCTTCATCTCCTTTTCTGTTTCATCATCAAGTTGAATTGGAATTGTTGCAATTTGTTTTTTGTAGCAAGTCAACAATAAACCCTTTAGCCTCATTTCTGTAATACGAGAATAATCATCCTCACAAATATTTATGCGTTTCTTAATATCGGTTTCGCTTGCATGTGACCATGATTGATGCGATTCATCAGAGAATTGACCTTTAAAATTGTTCGCATTAGCTAGTTTAGAATAACGATAAATAATTCGAGAATATTCGTTAGATTCAGTGGCGTCTAGATAATTGGAAATTATATTTTCCAATACTTTGTTTCTATCTCCCTTTGAATTTACCCAAATCAAGCCATTTTCATTGCCCGGGCCGCAGCCATTGCCCATGTTTTTACCAAATAAAGCTTGTTCTTTTTTAATTTCGTCATCGTTGTCTTGTTGATTATTTTTATACACTTCTTGATCTGGTTGTATCATATCAAAGTCGTGGTACAAAAGCGTATAATCTTCTTCTTTGAGTCGTGCTTTTTTAGATTTGTTTTTCTCATTTGCAATTTTTTTTAATTTGCCTGGATGCAACAAGAGTAATATTCGCATACAATCTACCAAATTTCCCATTGAAAACCTTGTTAGTGCTGAGAAACCATTAGTCTCTAAATTGAAAGTTATATTATCATCAATATCTTTTATAAATTCTGATTGTTTGCAATTATGTTGCGTATTTGTGTCAGGACTTAAACCTTTAAATTCAAAATCTTCCCCCTTTTTTAGTTCTTCTACATAATCTTTATAATCAACCAGATAACAATTTGGAATTCCTTCGACTATCTTTTTCAGTTCCTGCTTATCTTTTTGTCTTATCATCCGACTATCATAAACCAATATGCAAGAATCTCCTTTTTTATTCATTTTTTCGCATTCTCCTTTCAATGTTGCTACATAATTAACGACTGCCCTTTTTCCGTTGCGTTTATTTGTTATTTCATATTTCAATGGTTTTCCATCCTCATTTTGATAATGCACTTCTCTTTCTGTTGGCAAACCACTGCCAATCCACATCATCAAATGCGTTGTGCCTTTTGGAACGCGATAATTGTTGACTTTTTTACTTCCTTCTTGCATATGAAAAAAACTAAACCACACTATGATAACAAAAAAAAAAAAAACAATCAAATATTTACAATTAAAATTATAAAAAAACCGTGAAATGTGTTTATCAGTACAAATGTTTTAAATGGCAGTTATGATGTCATCATCATCGGCGGCGGCAATGCTGGAATAGAGGCCTCAACCGCTGCTGCACGTATTGGTGCAAAGACATTGATGATAACTTTTAACTACAAAAATCTTGGCACATTGTCATGCAATCCCTCCATTGGTGGCATCGGCAAGGGCACAGTTGTGCGAGAAATTGATGCTCTGGATGGCATAATGGCGCGGGCAACGGACATGGCAAGCATAAACAGAAAGAACTTGAATGCCAGCAAAGGCCCAGCTGTTTGGGGGCCACGGCACCAGATTGATAGGGATTTATACCGCTCGGCAATGCAGGATTTGTTGCAGGATTATGCCAATCTTGATATTGTTGAAAATCAGGTGGTGAAGTTGATAATTGACAACAACAAAGTGCGCGGAGTTGAACTGGCAAGCGGCAATGCCATCAGTTGCAAAGCGGTTGTGATAACCACTGGGACGTTTTTGAACGGGCGGACAATCTGCGGTGAGGAGAGGGTGAGCGCAGGGCGCATTCACGAGCCACCGTCAATAGATTTGGCAAATTATTTGCACACTCTTGGCCTGACAATGACGCGCCTAAAAACGGGAACGCCATGTCGCCTTGACAAGGGCACGATCAACTACGAAGGGCTGGAAATTCAGGCCAGCGACACCACGACCCTGCCAATGTCCTACCTTGATGACGAGGTGCTTGTGCCGCAGTTGGATTGCTATATTACCTACACAAACGAGGCGAGCCACAAAGTCATTCGCGATGGCTGGGACAGAATTCCCGCGGTGAATGGAGATATAAAATATAATGGCCCGCGCTATTGTCCGAGCATTGAGACAAAATTGCAGCGGTTTGACCATCCGCGCCACCAAGTTTTTTTGGAGCCAGAGGGCTTAACAAGCAACCTCGTTTATCCAAATGGCATTTCAACGTCCATGCCAAAGGACATGCAGGAGGCCTTTATCCACACTATCAAAGGTCTTGAAAATGCGCGCATAATGCAGTATGGCTATGCGATTGAATATGACTTGGTTGACCCGCGGGAAGTCAAGCAAACACTGGAAACGAAGAAGATTGAGGGGCTGTTTTTGGCTGGACAAATCATCGGCACAACTGGCTACGAAGAGGCTGGCGGACTGGGCTGCATCGCTGGAATAAACGCAGGGCTATTTGCAGGTTTTGGCAGAAACAAGGAGTTTATTTTGTCGCGCGAACAGGCCTACATTGGCGTGATGATTGATGATATAACCACTCTGGGAGTGGGTGCGGAACCATATCGTCTTTTCACATCAAGGAGCGAATATCGTCTTGCTTGCAGAGCCGACAATGCAGATTTCCGCCTGACAGAATTGGGTTATAAAATTGGTTGTGTTGGTCAAAAAAGGTGGGAGATTTTTTCAAAACTAAATGCTGAGGGCGAGCGCATAAAAAGAGCTTTGCTTGACAAAAAACTTACACCAAATGAATGGCTAAAACTTGGCATTGAAATCAACAATGATGGCACTGCGCGGTCTGCTTACGAGCTGTTGAGTTATCCAAATGTTGATAAGAAAAAAATCTTCCGGATTTGTAATTTTTCTTTTGACAATTAAAACAAAATATTATTATCAGTTGATTTTTTATGAAAAATGTAGGTGTTATTGTGGGTATTGTTGTTGCACTTGCAGTTTTTGGTATTGCTGTATTCAAGTTTTTCTTATAGTAATCATGATTAAAATATCTCGCAGAGCTGCCGAACATGTCATTTTTGATGCGATGTATGAGAAATACATTACACGTCAGGAGGGAAATATTTCAGAAATGAGACAAAATCAGAACGTGAAAATTCCTGCAAATTTTGATTACAAAACAGTCCGTGCGCTATCAAACGAAGAGGTTGAAAAACTTACTCAAACAAAACCAGAAACACTTCATCAAGCAAGCAGAATTCCTGGTATCACTCCAACAAGCGTGCTTGCAATTTTAGAGAAGATAAAGAAATAACCTTGCAATTAAAAATTTGATATTTTTCTTCAAAACATGAAATTTGTCAAAACAATCATTTTATCATTAACTCTAATGATGATAAACTCCTCTCTCTCTCTCTCTCTGAATAACAATCAGCATATTCCAGTGTTTTTGGCAGCAGATGATAATTATGCTCCTTATGTTGCTACAACCATGGCATCAATTTTGAAAAACACTAAATCACATGTGGATTTTTATGTGTTGAGCAACAAAATTTCAAAAATAAATCAACAAAAAATAAAAAATACAAAAAAGTTTTTTCCTAATAGTCGTTTTTCTGTCAGGTTTCGTGAAATTGACATGAAAAAGTTTGAAAAATTTAACGGTGGTTTTTCTCATATAACAATTACAGCATATGCAAGATGGATGATACCGGATTTATATCCAAATCTAAACAAAGCAATTTATCTTGATGATGATATTATAGTAAAAGGTGATATAGCACAACTTTATAATGAAAACTTAGAAGGAAATATAGTTGGCGCAGTTCCCGATGTGAGTGATATATCACCAAATGGACCAAGTAGATATAATCTTCTAAAACGATATGGTAAATTTAAAAATGAATATGTTTGGAATTCAGGTGTATATCTAATTGATTGTAAAAAATGGCGTGAAAATGATATTACACGCAAATTAATTGCACAAAAGCAAGAGATTATTAATTATCATAAAGAACATAACTTAAAACTTGGTTCTGCCGACCAAGACACTTTGAATTTTATTCTGCAAGATTATAAGGCTTTGCCACTAAAATATAATGTGCATCCTTTTGCTATTAACGAGTGCAAAAAACGCAATAATTGCAGTCAATTACTTGGGCAAGAAGGAGATGAATTATTTAGTGATGCCACAATTATCCACTATGCATCACCAGTAAAACCATGGTTAGATAAAAACAGTACTTATGCTCATGAATTCTGGAAAATAGTTCCATACACCGATTTTGCTGATGAAATCAAACAAATTCATGACAATTACCAGAGAGATATGAAGATTATAAAAAATAGTGATAAACATGCTAAGTCCATTAACAATAGGATTAATGTTATTTATATTCTGATCGGTATATTGATTGGTTTGAATGTTGCAGTGCTGTTTGTTTTTGTAAGGAGGAGGAGATATTGACATTAAAATTAAATGTCTTCCAAGCGAGTGATTTATGTCAATATTGTCAGACAAAGAAATTGCTGAAAGATGCGAGAAGAAAAACATGATTGAACCGTTTGTCAAAGAGCTTGTGCGCAAAGACACGAACGCAAAGTTATTATCTTACGGGCTTTCCTCATATGGCTACGATGTGCGCGTATCAAATGAGTTCAAAATTTTCACAAATATCAACAATAGCGTGATTGACCCTAAGAATTTTTCAAATGAAAATTTTGTCACGAAAACCACTGATTGCTGCATTTTGCCACCAAACAGTTTTGCGCTTGCAAATACAGTTGAGACATTTAAAATTCCGCGCGACATCATCGTTGTGTGTGTTGGAAAATCAACCTATGCCCGCTGTGGAATTGTCATAAATGTTACTCCGATTGAGCCAGAATTTGAAGGCCAAGTTGTGCTTGAATTTTCAAATACAACAAACCTTCCAGCCAAGATTTATGCCAACGAAGGCGCTTGCCAATTCCTCTTCTTCAAAGCGGACACAGTTTGCGAAACATCCTACAAAGACAGAAGCGGAAAATATCAAAATCAGACGGGAATTACGTTGCCAAAGGTTTAGTTTTTATTTAAAACAACCCCTTTTGCTCCACAACTTTTTTCTCCTTCACTGCATTAGAGTAGTTGCCAAACTTGCGCGCATCGCTGTCAATGTCGCGAAAACCATATTTGGTAATAAACTTTGACAAATTTTCATTATCAAGGTGCGCGCGAAAGTCATCCATGCTGTCAATGTCAACCGCATCAAAACGCAATTTTATTAGCTCCTGCGCCAAGTCAAGCGCGTCTTTGCTGGCTTCAAATTTCTGCCGAGTGCGGTCATCAAGTTTGCCTATGTTTGCAAAAATGTTTTCAATGGAGTTATACTCCTGCAACAGTTTTATCGCACCCTTTGGGCCAATTCCATGCACTCCAAACACGTTGTCGCAGTGGTCGCCAACAATGGATAAATAGTCCACAATTTGGTCTGCGCGCACACTAAAACGTCCAATCACGCCCTGCTCATCCAGATATTGTTTTTTTGCAGGGTCATATACACTGATTTCTCCATCCTTAACAAGTTGGCAAAGGTCTTTATCGGCAGATACAACAACAACTTTCATGCCTCTTTTTACTGCCTCCTTTGCGAGTGATGCAATGACATCATCGGCCTCAAAGCCGTATGAAAATTCTGCACGAATGCCTGAAAAATCTATCAACTCACGCACAATTTTGAACTGTGATTTCAGCTCATCAGGGGTATCACGGCGATTGGCTTTGTATTGTGTTTTGAACTCCTCAATTTTGATATCCTTTTCCATGTGGAGAAATATATCCAGCAACAAGATTTTTGGAATACTCACTGCCCCAGAAGCACCATCAACAGAAACAGGAACACCAAGCTTTTCACACACATCAATGCAATGTTGTTTATCCAGTTGCAATAACTCAATCAGTTGCTCAGCGGAAAAATTTCTCATGTCTTCCAGCTTAATACCAGTCAAATCAAACTGCATTTTGTTCTCATGAAACATCACTTCAAGGGACTTGTCCTCGCAGAATTTGTCATAAATATCATTACGGAAAGTGCGTTTGCCAGTGTCAAGTGCAATGGCAAGATGGCTTGGCTTTGCGGAGTTGATAATGCTAATCAGCATCTTGAAAAAGCCATACACGGCGCCGATTGGCTCGCCAGTTGTGCGGGAAGTCAGGTTTGGAAGTGCATAAAATGCCCGAAAAATGAAGCCATATCCATCAATTATGTAGAATGTGTCCTCATCCGCGTGCATTTGCATGTGAAATCATTTGATGTAAAAAGAGGGAGTTTTATTGTCAATGATAGTTATTTTTGATTGTTAATATTGCTCTCTTTGTCATTGACATTTTCCTTTGAAAACTTCACTTCCGTCTTCTTTGTTTCTTTTTTGTCTTCAATCTGTGTCTTACTTGTCATATTTGGATCCATCATGCTTTGATTGCCAATTCCATTGTTGTTTTTCCATATATTACGCCCTTTGTTAATTACAGCTGTCTGTGGATTATCAAGCTTCAATACATTCTTAAACATCTTTTTAGGATTATTTTTATTAACAAATGTTTTATTCTGATCGTTATCCAAATTATCATTATTAATATTATTAATATTATCAACAATTTGGGTGCCACGCCGCATGTTATCGTTCTTTTTAACATCAATTTTTTTGAATTTCTGTTGTTCCTTTTTAATTCTCATATCAGTTCCTTGGTTCAAAAACTCATTAATATTGATTGCATGAATATCGCTGCTTTCTTTTGGATCTTCATCAAAGTCGTAATCAACATTTTTAATCTTACTGGTTTGTTCGTTAAGCTTATTGGTTTGTTTTTGAATATTTATGTGGTTATTATTTAAATTCATTTTGCCAGAATCTTTGTTAGCATTATTAATATTGATATTGTTCAATTGGATATTTTGTTTGAACTCCGGCTTTATTTGTTTTTCAATCTGTGTTTCAACATTTAACTGCTGATAATTTCCAGGCATGACACTTTTTTTAACTTTGTTTTTATTATTATTAATCTGCGTTTTGCGCTTGTATATCTCTGTCTGAGCTTTCATTGCGTTGATTAGTTTTGGGTTGTTCTTTTCAATGTTGCTCAGTCTATCGTTTTCAGCTTTTTTATCTTTACCCTTTTCCCCTTCCATTAATGCTTGTGCATCGTCAATAATGTTGACAAACAAGGTCAACTCTTGATATGTTAAATCAATTTCGCGGCCACCACGCAGAAACTCTGCAAATTTAGTTTTTATCATATCAGTAGTAATGTCTACATTACTTTCATTAGAATATTGTTTTAGATACTTTATTTCCGCTTCAAAAAAAGCATTCAATAATTGCAAATCGTCTTTTTGTTGTTCTATTGTTTTCTTGTGTCGATCGTCCAATAATTTGCTTTCTATGAAATCAAGCGCCATTTTTCTATTCCGCTCTTTATCGCTATTTTTAAATAATGGTTGCTCACTATAAAAAATAAGCCCTTCTTTTGTTTCTGCCGTTTTCTTCATTAAGCGCCCAAGCTCTTTGTTTTTGTTTTCTACATTAGTAGGTAATTTTTTTTCCATATTTAAAACTATTAAAACAACCAATAATTTATCAAAAAAAATTGATTTGTAAAGAAAAATTAACAAAAAATTTAAATTTTTATTTCTGTTATTTTTTGTATTGATTTTGATAAGTAGATGTTGTGCCTTGGTCTAAGCGAGTTTAGCCACCGAGCGCAGCGAGGAGTAGCGTTGCAGTACCAAACCGTGAAGATGCGGCCGCAGGCATCGCAACAATTAATAAATCAAAACAAATCATTCATTTCATTTGAAAATTGTTTATTTATTTTTTTATCAATTTTGTTTTCAACTGTATTAAAATCCATGTCAAATGCATAATTATATCTTTCTAATTGAAATTTGTCGTCCTCCTTATCGTCCTCTTTGTATGGCTTTAATTCTTTAAGGATCAATCGTAGTGTTCTTCTGGGCTTTTTTGTCTTCTTATTATTTTTATCCATACATCAACTATCAAATTTTATAAAAAAATATAAAATTGTAAATCAAAAATTCAAATTTCTACTTCCATCACTGTCGGGGCATGGTCGGAGGTCTTTGGTTTGGCGCGGGTTTTCATATCAACGTAAATTTCCGATATGTTGTCAATCACGTTTTTTGATGACAGAAGATAGTCCAATCTCCACCCGACATTGCGGTCAAAACCCTTTGTTTTGTAGTCCCACCATGTATATTGCACGATGTCGGGAAACCTCACGCGGAACGCATCATCCAGCCCGACCGCTCGGATGTCTCGCAAGGCCTGTCTTTCCAGTGGATGAAAGCCAACTCCACCATCATTTGCTTTGGGATGCGTCAAGTCAATTTCCTCCTGCGCAACATTGAAATCGCCACCAAAAATGACATATTCATCCTGAAAATTGTTGGTTTGTGCTTTGATTTCCTTCATTCTCGCCTGCACCCGCTTGTAAAAATTCAGTTTATATTGAAACCTCGCACTCTCTTCAAGTGTCTCGTTTGGCAGCAAAACGCTTCCACCCATCGGGACATAAACGCTTGCCACACGCAAAATCTTTCCACCGACCGTGACGATGGCTTCAACATATCTGGCCTCTTCGTCAATGTCTTGAAAGCCATACAGTGGCAGTTCGTCCGTTTCCAAATCAATAGGATATTTTGACAAAATCGCCACACCGTTATATGACTTCTGCCCTTTAAAAAGGTAGTTCATTCCCAGTGATTGAATTGCTGAGCTCGGAAAATCGCAGTCCTGACATTTTGTCTCTTGCAGAAGGATGACATCAATTTTGTTGTCTTTGATGACGCTTTTCAGCATGTCGGTTCGTATGCGGATTGAGTTGATGTTCCATGTTGCAATGCGGATTTTCATATCACCTGCCAAAATGGTGCTATTGACGGGACTTGAACCCGCGACCTCTTCATTACCAATGAAGTGCACTACCAGCTGTGCTACAATAGCATCAACGCTTGGCTATCAGTGTGATTTTTAATTTCAATGATTA
>JAFSXL010000071.1 GCA_017444125.1 Rickettsiales bacterium
CTCTCGCTGCGCGAGGCGAATTTATTGATAAGTTTCATATAAAAACAAGTTTGAACTGGGAGAGTATAGATGGAGAGAGATAAATGTCAAGAGGTGATAAGATGAGAGGTAAGCTTTTTTGCATCTTGACTATTCCCAATAACTTTGTAAAATCAGCATTATTATCATGAAGCGCGAGAAAAAAATATCACTAAATCTTTCTCACAGGTTCTCGAATACAATATCACAAGTCAATGGCTGCACGCGCAAACACGGCATTATTGTGCGCCGTTTGTTCCGCTTGATAGGCAATCGTTCAAACTATATTCTGCTATTTTTGAGCTTTTTCATAGTATCGTTACCATTGCCAATGCCGCCTGGATTTACCATGATTTTAGCCATTCCAAGCATTCTGTTTGCCGCACAAAACCTATACGGTGCCGAAACGCTTTATGTCCCGAAGTTCATAAATGAAATCAGAGTAAGTAAAAATGTTATCAGGAAAATAGACAAAATCTCGCGCAAATATGTCTTTACTATTGAAAAAATAACATGTCAAAGGTTTAGCTTTTTATGTGGTTCGAGAGCAAAAAAAGTTCATAATATCGTATTGTTGATTTTTGCAATCGCAAGCGCCGTTCCAATCCCTATGTTGTGCATAATTCCAGCACTCGGTGGTGTTCTTTTGAGTATTGGACTTGTCGTTTCGGATGGATTGTTGGTTATCATTAGTTGGCTTGTTGGATGTGTTGGAATTTCAATCATCTGGACGGCTATTATGGCATTTATGAAGGTCAAGGATGTTATTCCGTTATAATTAACTTGACAATTAAAATAATGTTTTAACTCTACACCAATATGGCACAAAAAGATATACATCCTGATTATCATGAAGTTGAAATTGAGACATTTGAGAAAGATGGCACAAAAAGAATTTTCAAAAGCATGTCAACAGTAAAAGGAGACAAGGTGGTCGCTGAGGTTAATATTTATAAGCACCCAGCTTGGAAAGAGGACACCAAGGTTGATACAGAAGGTAGTATCAATAAGACGTTGCAAAAGTTTAACAGTAAGTTTAGTCGCTTTAAGAAGGTTCAGAATTAATCGTTTTAGCTTTCTAAAAAGATGGAGATGAGAAGAATTTTCACACGGTTCAGCAAGTTTGTGGCTATATCATGTCTGTTTTTGTCAGTGATATTTGGCAGTTTGTTCGCTGTTGAATTGTTCTCAGTCAAGAATGACATTACGATTTTTTTGCACGAAGGAAGTAGTATAAATAGCATGTCAAAGGTGCTTGAAGAGCAGGGGGCCATTGGTAGCTCCGTCGTGATGCGTAGCTATGCAAAAGTTCATAATGTTTTTGACAACTGCGGGCATGTTTTTTTGGGTGAATATACATTCAAGAAGGGTGAAAGTTTTTCAAGCGTTCTCTACAAAGTTTGCAATGGAAAGTCTGCAGATTTTAAGATTACTTTTAAGGAAGGAATTCTTATAAAACAGGTTGTTGACATTATAAACGATAATCAAAAGGCGAGTGGAAAGTCAATTAAATATGACAAAGAGGGCACGATTTTGCCAGAGACATATTCTTTCAAAAGTGGTATTTCTCGTTCAAAATTGCTTTCAAAAATGAGATATGATTTTGATGTTTTTACTAAAAAAGCATGGGAAAAGCGCGATAAAAAACTTCCACTGCAAACTCTTGAAGAGGCAATAGTACTTGCATCAATCGTTGAAGCCGAGGCTAAAACGGACGATGAGAGACCAATCATAGCAAGTGTTTATTTGAATAGGTTGGAAAAAGGCATGAGGTTGGAGGCCGATCCGACTACTATTTATGAGATAACAAAAGGACAGAGGAAGCTTGACAGACAACTAACTTTGGCTGATTTGCGCATAAAAGGCGATTATAACACATATCAAAAAACAGGTTTGCCAATTGGGCCAATATGCAACCCAGGCAAGAGCTCTATTTTAGCCGTTATGCATCCGGTTCAAACTGATTATTTATTCTTTGTTGCGAAGAGTGATTTGAGTGGGCATGTTTTTGCAAAGACTTTTGAGGAACACGGTAAAAACGTTAAGGAGCAGAAGAGAATTAAACCAAAAGTTGAAAAAGCTGTGCAGGAGAATGAGGAAGAGAACAAGACAGTCACTGTGATTGACAAAAAAGTTTCAAAAAATAAAAGCACAAAAGTGAAAAAAACGCATATAAAAAACAAATACGACACCAAGAAAGTGAAGACAAAAGCAAAAACAAAGAAGAAGAAAAATAAGAAATGATTTCCGATTTGGACGCTGAAATAGAGAGATTGGAGAAGAAAATTGATGAGTGTAACAGGGCGTACTACGATGAGAATAGGTCAATTATCGGCGATTATGAATATGACTTGCTGAAAAAGCGGTTGCAGGAATTGCGCAAGCAGCAGCAAAAAAAGGGTGGCGGTGGGCTTTTTGGAGACATTGTTGTTGAAGATAAAATTGGCTATAAAGTCAACAGTAGGTTTAGAAAAATCACACACAAAAAAAGGATGATGTCGCTTGCAAATGCACTGACTTTGGAGGAGTTTTATGACTA
The DNA here is from genome assembly GCA_017444125.1 of Rickettsiales bacterium. Classification (GTDB taxonomy): domain Bacteria; phylum Pseudomonadota; class Alphaproteobacteria; order Rickettsiales; family Deianiraeaceae; genus UBA4311. The sequence continues at coordinate 2,558 of JAFSXL010000071.1, forward strand.
TGTTGATAAGACAAAACGCTTTTTGAAGACCGACATTTTTCCAGAATGCGTGTGTGAACTAAAAATTGATGGCCTCTCGTTTAGCGCAATGTATCACTACGGCAAGTTGAGTTATGTTGCGACGCGCGGAGATGGTTTGGTTGGTGAAGACGTGACGCAAAATGTCTTGCAGATTGCGAATTTTCCACAAAAATTGGAAGAACCAGATGTTGCAAAGCTTGAAACTTTTGAGGTGCGCGGCGAGATTTACATGCCAAAGGTTGAGTTTGAAAAGCTGAATGAAAATCTACCTGATGACAAGAAGTTTTCAAATCCGCGCAATGCGGCCAGCGGAACGCTCCGGCAGCTGGATAGCGAGATTGTCAGGCAGAGAAATTTGAGTTATTATGCCTATTTTATTGGCGAGAGCAGCGGCCAAGTTGTGAATTCTCAGAGCGAGGCACTGGATTTACTGCGCAAACTTAGATTTATTGTTAACGAGCACCAGAAAATAGCGGGCAAAGTGGAGGAAATTGTGGCGTTCCACGAGGAGATTGCACGCATCAGATACGAGCTGGACTGCGACATTGACGGCATTGTGGTGAAGATAAATTCGTTTGATTTGCAGGAACGGCTTGGCAACACGGCGCACGACCCGCGGTGGGCGATTGCGTTCAAGTTTTCAGGTATCACGGCCACGACAAAACTGCTTGCAATCACTAATCAAGTTGGGCGAACGGGCGTCATCACACCTGTGGCGGAGCTCGTGCCGGTCAACATCGGCGGGATAATTGTCAAGCGGGCAACATTGCATAATTACGATGAGGTGCAGCGGCTTGATTTGGCGCTTGGCGATTTAGTTCAGGTGAAGAGGGCAGGGGATGTGATACCGAAAATTGTGTGCGTGGAGCAACAAAACGGCGGAGAAAGGGTGTCCGCGCCGACTGTTTGTCCTTGTTGCGGGACGGCGCTGGTATCAAACGATGAGTATGTGGCGCTGATTTGCCCTAATCACAAGGGCTGCCGGAGTCAAGTTATTGATACAATAAGGCATTTTGCGTCAAGGAAGGGACTTGATATAAACTGTCTTGGCAAGCAGAGCATCGCGCTGTTTTACGACCTTGGCCTGCTGAAAAGCGTGCTTGACATTTTCTCGTTGCAGGAGCACCGCGAGCAGCTTGAAAACTTGGAAGGCTTTGGTGAGAAGTCAATTCAGAACTTGTTTGCGTCAATAGGGGAGTGCAAAAATGCGGACTTCAACAAGGTGCTGTATGCGCTTGGCATTGATGATGTTGGTGAAAATGTGGCAAAGTTGCTGGCGAGCTACTACAAGGATTTTGATGACCTGCTGGCAGACAGAGCACTGTTTGAGCGAATTCAGAACATCAATGGGCTTGGTGAAAAAGTGATTGAAAACTTGAAGAATTACTTCAACAATGAGGAGAATTTGGAGCTGGTGAATAAACTAAAAGTGATTTTGAACATCAAGCAATTTCAGAAGACAGTCGGCAAATTTAGTGGTCAAAGTGTTGTTTTTACCGGCTCACTTAAATCAATGACGCGATCACAAGCTAAAATACAAGCGGAAGCACTTGGTTTTAAGGTTTTAACTGCTATTTCAAGGGCCGCAACATATCTTGTCTATGGCGAGGACGCCGGTTCAAAGCTCAAAAAGGCACAAGAGCTTGGTGTTAAAACTATAAGTGAAGAAGAATGGGTGAAAATCATTAATGAATAATAAAAAAAGTTGCATTAATTTATTTTTTTGATAATTTTTCACATGTTTTAATTGTTTGATATGAATGATGAATATGAAAGTAGTGAAAATGAAAGTAATGAAAATTTAATTGGCACAGGAAACGATATTGATGGTTTTGATAATATAAAAGATGGTGATGAAGGTTTTTGTGGTTATTTCCAAGCAGAAGATGCGGAGGAAGGTAAATCTGTGTATAAAGTTGTTGAAAAAGACGGCAAGCCATATGTTGGACGGGACAATGAAAAAACAAAATTGGTAAATGATAGTGGTTATGATTTTAAACCAGACGATGATAGAATGGTTATGAAAATAGAAAATACTTTTTTTAAAAATGCTCAACCAATGAACCCGGATGGTATATTTAATGAAGTGTATGATAATAATAAAGATTTAAATTCATTTATTAAAGATCCACAAGCATATCAAGCAGGGCACAATTTGCAAAATAATCATTTTGCCAATAATAACATGCAAATGCAAAATATGATGGGATTTAATGGTATGATGAACAATAACAATATGGCAATGATGGCAAACATGATGAACGGTATGCCAATGATGCCTAATATGATGGGTATGCAAATGGGCTTTGGAGGCGACATTATAAATAACAATATGCAACAACAAAACATGATGAATAACATGATGTATCCGAATAATATTGTTAACAACGGTATGTCAAACTACCAACAATTTCAAGGTTTCAACAATGGCCTTGGAGGACAAGGGTTTTAAAATAAGATGTTGATTTTTAAATATATTAAAAGTCCATATTCTGGCTATGAGTATGGACTTTAACTTCAAAAAATTTGAAAAAGATGCACAAGAAAAATGGCAAAAAGCAGATGCTTTTAAGTTTGATAACGACAGCAAAAATCCGTATTATGTTTTGGAGCAATTCCCGTATCCGTCAGGGAATATACACATGGGGCATCTTCGTTGTTATACAATTGGCGATGCAATAGCAAGATTTAGAAGATTACAAGGATATAGTGTTTTACATCCATTTGGTTTTGATGCTTTTGGTCTTCCTGCTGAGAATGCCGCCATTGATAACGGCATCAATCCATCAGTTTGGACGCATAAAAATATTGAAAAAATACTTGGAGACCTTGATAAAATGGGAATGTCTGTTGATAAGGATAGAATTATTGCAACCTGTGAACCTGAATATTACAAACACGAGCAAAAAATGTTCTTGGACTTCCTAAAAAACGGCATTGCGTATCAAAAAGAGAGTGTTGTAAATTGGGATCCAGTAGACCATACAGTTCTTGCGAACGAACAGGTTATTGACGGCAAAGGCTGGAGAAGCGGTGCACCAGTTGAAAAGAAAAAATTAAAGCAATGGTATTTAAGAATTACAAAATATGCCGATGATTTGCTTGAATGTCTTGATAAGGCACTTCCAGAATGGCCTAACAAGGTCAAGGTAATGCAACAAAACTGGATTGATAAAAGTTATGGTGCGACTATAAAATTCGCCTCTCCACTTGGAGATATTGAGGTCTTCACCACCCGTCCGGACACACTTTTTGGTGGAAGTTTTGTTGGTTTGTCGCCGTTTCATCCACTCGCAAAGCAGATTGCGGAGACAAACGAAGAGGTTGCAGATTTCATCAAACAATGCGAGAGCGACCAAATGAAAGGAGTAGATGCAAAAGAAAATAAGGAGAAAAAAGGTGTTTTTACCGGCATAAACTGCAAACATCCGCTGACTGGAAAAGATATGCCATTGTGGCTTGCAAATTTTGTGCTGATGGATTACGGAACTGGTGCAGTTTTTGGATGTCCGGCACACGACGAAAGAGACCGCGAGTTCTGGGATAAATATGGCATTGAATATTTACCGGTCATTGACGAAAATGGCAAACTTATAAACTCCGGCAAGTTCAACGGTTTAACAAGCAAGGAAGCCAAAGAAGCAATTACAAAAGAACTTGAAAAACTCGGCAGAGGTGAGGCAAAAGTTATGTATAAACTTCGCGACTGGGGGGTTTCAAGACAAAGATATTGGGGCTGTCCTATTCCAATGGTTTATTGCGACAAATGCGGTTGTGTTCCTGAAAAAGAGGAAAACCTACCAATCACTCTGCCTGCCGATGTTGAGTTTGACGGCAAGGGCAACCCACTTGACAAGCACCCAACTTGGAAACATTGCAAATGCCCCGTCTGCGGAGCACCAGCCACCCGCGAAACCGACACTTTTGACACATTCTTTGAAAGCAGTTGGTATTTCCTCCGCTACCTCTCGCCAAAAGACGACAAACAAGCATTCAAAGCAGAAGACATCAAAAACATCATGCCCGTGCAGGACTACATCGGGGGCATAGAGCACGCAATTTTGCACCTGCTTTATTCCAGATTTTTCACCAAAGCACTCGCCGATTGCGGATATTTCTCCAAAGACGACCTGCCAAACCTTGAACCATTCCGCCGTCTCATCACACAAGGAATGGTGCTCCACGAGGCCTTCAAAGACCAAAACGGCAAATGGGTTGAGGCGAGTAAGGTTGTGAAGAAGGAGGGGAAGTGGATTATATGAAGACGAATATATGGAAAATGAAAGTAATATAATTGCAAAAGAATTAAGAATATGTTGGCATTTTAAGGATGACAGCAAAAACCATTTAACAAACTGGGAAGATAATTATGATTGTATAAGAAAAATTATTCATATTTTATATCCTGATGCACAACTTATACCAATAGGACATATAGATAATTGTGATACACAAATTTGGCAGATTGTTATTAAAGAAGTTGGGAAAACTCTTCGTAATAAAAATGTACAGAATACAATAAAAGTTCTTGGAAGTTTGGCTATAGGTGGATGGATAGTTAGTTCATCGAATATTCAAGTTAATATTAATAGTAATAATAATTTAAATGGAGACACTTATACGAGTATATCAAAAGATGATTTCTTAAACAACAAAATAGAAGAACAAATACTTAATGGTAGTGCAAAAGATTTAAAAAAAATACTTCTAGAGGAACAATACATACAAATTCAACAACATAAAAATAAATTTTCTAAATTAGCAA
>JAFSXL010000072.1 GCA_017444125.1 Rickettsiales bacterium
AGATCATTATTTTGATATTGTTCATAATATGAATTAGAAAAATAATGTGGATCAGGGAAATTTGTGAGGTAAGCATTATCTATGTCTATCAACAAATTATCCAAGTATTTACTATCTGATGGTACCTCATTATTTTCTGATGTTACCATACTATTTTTCTGCAATCGGTTGAGAAAGAAAAGTCCCAATGTATCCACGTACCCACCACATACACATGTATACACAAAATTCTTTTCCCTATTGTCCAATTTATTCCATATATGTTTGTAATTATCCACTGTTTGTTGGAATATATACAATCGTTGATTGTCATCAGCGCACTTATTACCACTATTAGGCATTTTTGAACGGTCATCAAAATCGTTGCCTTCTGTCATGCCATATTCAAGCATGCATCTCTCCGGATGAATATAATAGACCTGATTGGCTATGTTTTGCAAAGTCTGAAAATCAGTTATTGTTTCATTGTTATTGAAATTCTGCAATATATTTTCCCAGAACGCATTATCCATTTTGTCCGTTTCAACTCTGTATCCATTATTCATATTTCAAACATCACAATATTAGCAAAAAAAAGAATAAGTTGTCAACCTATTTCTCAAATCTCCGCACCATCCCCTCCAAAAACACCTTTTTACTGGCCGCTTCAGCAATATTGTTAGTGATTGACCCAATCCTCACTCCTTCCAGCCCGCATGGGGTGATATAATCAAACCACTTCAAATCATTATCAAAGTTGATGCTAATGCCATGTGTGAGAATGCCTTTCGACACTCGCAGGCCGATGAAACCAATTTTGTAGACATCACCGCGCGCATCATGCATCCAAAAGCCGCGTTTGTCTTTGTCGGCGTAGACATTAACTCCTTGCACATTGTGTTGTTTGATAATATCGTTCAAACTCTCTAAAACAGCACCTTCAACCTTCTGGAACCAGTCATCCAAAGTCATGTGATTTTTGTGAAGATTGCAGATAAAATACACCACAATCTGCTCCTTGCCATGCCACGTCCAGAGACCTCCTCTGCTTGCTCGGATAGCTGGCGTTCCCATGATTGTTCCGCCGTGCGCAACGCGCGCAAACTCTTCTTCACTAACACTCTTCCCGCATGTATAGACATCTTGGTGCTCCAAAATGAATACCTTGTCCTCTTGATATGGTTCCTCAAACCACTTCATGGCATCGGCATAGGCCGCCGGTTCGTTGATTACAAAAACGTTATTTCCCATCTTTGGTATGTTTAATTTTCACAGATTTTTGATGCAGAAGAATATACAAACATGCCACTGACACGACCACAAATTGGATGTAAAATGCATTTATGATGTTGGCCTCGTAGAAGAAATCAAGCTCAAATGCACGCGACAATGACATCGCGCCAGCAAGCAATATCACAAACAGCGTCAGTCGTTTAGCAGGAATACGATTTGTCTGACGGCGTAACAATAGACAACAAACCGCCGTGATTGTGGTAATTATGGCGTAATATGCATAACACCGCGAGTGCCATTCAATAGTAATTGCCATGGTATTGGTTTCTTTGTTATTGTATTTTTTCCACAGCTTTTTTAGGTTTGTCATGCGAGCAATTTTCTTCTCTTTGACGGACATGCTGCTGTAAGCATTTTTGAATATCGTATCAAACAGTAGGTCAATGCCTTCCATCTTGATGTTGGTGATCTTCTGCTTTTTATGCGCTTCATTTTCCTTACCAATGAGTTTTTTCTTGGCCTTACCCAAATTTATATCCAACACATCAACATTTCGGCAACGTGCCACCAGTTGGTTATTATCATTGTATCCCAGCACCACATCATCGGCATAGATAATTCTATGTCTATCATCATCCAAAGATGTTGTGATGGTGACATTATGCAACTTCTTTTGCTTGTCTATGCTATTGAAAAATATCTTATATTTATTTCCAAATGAGTTTATCTTCCCCGGTTCAAGATGTTGCAGGAAGTTGGTTGCACCAAACAAGTTTCTCTGCGACAAGAAAAATGAGTTTGTTTTTGGGTATATCAACGCCAGCGCGATTGTTATAATCAACACAAACAGCGTGAAAATTGCAAACACATTAAACAGTTTGCGATATGAAAATCCCAGTGCCTTGAATGAGATAAGTTCGTTGTTGTTGTATAATTCATTCAGGACAAAAAAGAGTGTTCCCAAGTGCACGAATGGCATGAATTGAAATAGCAACTGCGGAAGCAAAAATGGCGACAACATTGCAAGTTGTGAGTATGTCAGAATGACCGCAACGCTTGAATTGGCCGTGAATTCTTGAAATATTCCGAAGATTGACACACAAAATAATATCAATCCAAATCTGGAAAGTAGTAGTCCGAATGTGTATTTTTCATATAGCGGTAGCTTCATATCAGCTAAAAATAATCTTCCTGCTCTTGGCATCCCACCAGAACATGGCCTTTTCCCATTTGCCTTGTGTTTTCTTGAAAATATCAACATTTGCCACAGGACATATATTTTTCACCTGCTCCACAACAGAATTCAAGTCATCGTGAGTTATAAATATTACATCGTTAATCTCATTTGCAATCTCTTCGTTATTCACCAAACTGCGCAAATCATCCAGCGAAAACACGCAGATAATCTCTCTGCTATGAAAGTCGTTCAAATCCGCTGACAACAGCGCCGGTTGTAAATCGTTCTTACCATTTGCATTTGCAATATCATGTGGAACAAAGCAGTTTGTTGAAAAAGTCCACAGTGCTTTGTCTATCTGTTGGATGTTATCTTCGGTGCAGAAAACTGCAATTTTCTTGCCAGCTATGCAAAGTTTTTCCAGCAGAAAACCAAGATTGTATATCACTTTCTCGTTTTCGTCTATTTTGTAAATCACAACCCTCTGCATGTGATAAAAAATCAAAGATAAAAGATAAATTGCAAGTTTTTATGTTGCGCGGCGCGGAGCGCGTTTGGCCGACGAGCGCAGCGAGGGGGAGCGTAGCGGTGCCAAACGGCGAGGGCGTGGCCTCGGGCAGCGCAACACCAATAAATCAATTTGATTTTTGTTCTGTTTTGAATATAATTAATCGCGTGCGCATGTTGAAATTTAGATGTTTTACATATCTATTTTGTGCTCTCTTATTGGGCGGTTG
>JAFSXL010000073.1 GCA_017444125.1 Rickettsiales bacterium
AAGGCCTGCGGCCGCGCAATTAGCAAATAATACTTTCAATAATCAGTCTATTTTTTCTTCCTTTTTCTCCCATGCCCTGCAATTCCTGCACGCACTTTTGAGTATTTCTCACAAACATATGGATAGTCAATCGGTAGTCCCCATTTTTGCTTGTATTCCTGAAATGTCATATTGTATTTTGTCTTCAAGTGGCGCTTCAACATTTGCATTTTTAATCCATCTTCCAAGCAAATAATGTAGTCATAAAAGACAGTTTGTGGTATTTTTTTGTTTTGTATCGCCTCCGTTTTTGCATTAATAAGTTTTTCACGAATTCTCAAAAATTCTGCCAAAACATCATCAGTTGAGCCATCAAAATGGGCTTTTTTTAAACATTCTAAGGCAATTTCGTCAATCGTTTTATCATTTATACTTTTAGTTGAACCACCACTTTCACAATTTGCAAAGCTTATCAATTTACCATTAACATTGTCAAAATCCGCCATAAAACATCTAATTTAAACCTTTACTAAACTAAAAGTTTATAAAAATAATATAAAAGTCAAGTAAGTTTTTCAAAATTTACTTCTTTTGCGCCACTTCGTCCACGCCATCGTAATTTGCATTTTGCCACTCGCAGTAATAATACACAAAGCATAGGACAAATGTGCTCCGCACCGCGCAATACATATTTTACAAAAACCACTTGCAATTTATATTTTCTACAAAAGCATCTTAACGTTTGCCTCGATAGCTCAGTTGGTAGAGCATGGGACTGAAAATCCCTGTGTCGCTGGTTCGATTCCGGCTCGAGGCACCATCAAATTCATATTTAAATAATGTTGTCTGTCCACATTTTTGTTGTTTTGGCGCCTTGACTTTTATAAAATATAGCTTGAAATTCGGTGTATTTGGTGAAGTGGCTGAGTGGTCGAAAGCGGCTTCCTGCTAAGAAGTTATACGGGCTAAAACCTGTATCCAGGGTTCGAATCCCTGCTTCACCGCCAGTGAATTATGCAGAGATATAAGGCCATCATTGAATACGATGGAAGCAATTATCATGGCATGCAGAAGCAGAAAAATGCAAGTTTGCCTACTATTCAAGCTGCTTTGGAAGGTGCAATTTCACAGTTTGCAAACACAAAAATTGAGATTGATTACAGTGGACGAACCGACACAGGAGTGCATGCGCTCGGGCAAATAATTCACTTTGATTTAGATTGTGAGAGGACAGAAAAACAGGTTCTACGTGGCATAAATTTTTACTTAATCAAGAGTGGAATTTTTGATATTGTCATAAAAAAAGTTGAGAAGGTTACAGACAATTTTCATGCCAGATTTTCAGCAAAAAGCAGGTTATATCTCTACCGCGTTTTGAATAGCGAGGTAGCTTCTCCGTTGCTTGCAAACAGGGTATTTTTTTATCCATACAAACTTGACATTGAAAAAATGCTTGTAGCCGCAGCGTTGTTGGTTGGTAAAAAGATGGATTTTGCATCATTTTGTAGTGCAGAAAGTGTTGAAAATGTCAACACAATGAAAACAATTATGTCAATAGAAATCTGGCGTGAGTGCGAACAGGTAGTATTTAAATACGAAGCAAAATCGTTTCTACACAACATGATTAGGATAATGACCGGGGTACTGTTGGAGGTTGGCAAAGGAAGGTTGCAACCAGCGGACGTGTTAACAATTTTGGCTGCCAAAAAAAGACCTGATAAATGTGAGACGGCGCCATCATGTGGGCTCTATTTCTTAGAGACAAAATACTAATTATTCAATCTCAGTTTTGTCGTTATCGCCGTTTGTCTTTGTTGCAAGCTCTTTATCCAATTCATGCACTGATTTTGGCCTGATAACCGCAAGTGTGTCAATATTTGGATTAGCATTTGGTTTAATGCAAATTTTCCCATTTACAATTTTTACAAAGCCAATATCTATACCGCGCGGAACAAGATTGTTTTCACCAGATGTAATTATCAAATCATTATCTTCTGGCTTACTCTTGCTGTTTAAAGTATCAAAAATTAGCTTGCATTTTTCATCGCCATTTGCTGATACAATACCGTAAATACCGCTGGTTATAGCAAATGCTGGTGCAGAAAATTTTACATCATTTAACAACTGTATTTTTACATTTTTTGAATTCACAGCCACTATTCTCCCAACTAAAGACATTGATTTGTCAACCACAATATCGTTTTTGAAAACCTCATTATTCGTCTCAGCAAACAGATAATGTATGCTCTGAACGTCATACAAATATACCGGCTCAAGTATCGCAACAGCAGAAAAATTTGGCTTTAACGCCGTATAAATGTTGTCATATTTCTGCAAATAGAGATTTTTTTTCATCATGTCAGTAAATTTCTGATATTCAACATTGTCTTTGTTTTCACTATTAAAAATTTGTTTTCTAAAATTACCAAAAAAAGAGGAAAAATAATGCACAAAATCAAAATTGTAGCCAGTTTTTTGGAGTAAAAGCAGAAATAAACACAAAAAAATTATGCATGCATAATGAATTTTACTATTGTTTGCAATATATCTCTTCACATTTGGGATGTATAACTATATTTTTTATTGTAAAATGTTTTTTTTTTGATAAAATAAGTTGTCTTTTATAATTGAAATATGCATACATTTAAGAAACATATGCAGCGAATATACAGGTTTTTGGCGATAATAATACTGATTTTGTTACCACTTTTACTACTCTGCATTGGACTAACCGTCGTGCATTTTTATGGAGAAAAAAATGGAACTTACATTAAAGCTATTCCTGTTGTGGAGAAAATAAAAACAAAACTTGCGCACAATAAAGTTGTGATAAAGCCAGAGGATTACAATGAAATTACATTGAAAAAGACAACTCCTGTTTATATTGTCCAACAACCAGTCGTCCAGCCAGTAGTTCAAAGGGTTTCATCGCAAGACAAAGTTGTTTTGGTTGTGATGAAAAATCAGCGGCAACAAAAGAAAAAAGTTGCGATAGTGCCAAAAAAAAAGATTGTAGCAAAAAAAGCTATAAAAGTTAATAAAAAAGTTGAACAAAAGGAAGTGAACGTGACAAGAGGCAGTATTAGTATTGAAAATGATGTAAAACAAGAGGTTGCTCCAGAAACTGTTTTTGTGAAAGATACGACAATAAAAGAGATTGTCAAAGAAGAGCCTGTGGAAATTGTTAAGGAAGTCAAACCAGAACCAGTTCCGGTGCAAAGAGAAGTAAAAAAGAGAAAATTGGTCAGAAAAGCGCCTGTTGAAGAGGTTGTTGAAAAAAAGCCATGCACAACTTGTAAGAAAAAACAGAATGTCGAAACAACAATTCTAATTGAGACAGATGGTGATTACGAAATTGTAGAACAGCCAAGAGTCGTTGATAGCGTCGTGGTTCCAGCTGGCAGCGAACAGAAAGTTGTAGAGACAGTTAAGAGAGTTGTAAGTTAGTGTGCGTTGCGCGGCGCGGAGCGCGTTTGTGCGAGGAGCAACGCGAGGAGCGAGATACAAACCGCGAGGGCGTGGCCTCGGGCAGCGCAACAAAAATGTTAATGCTTGATACCATTTAGGAAATCTTTGAGCGGTATTGGTTTTTTGCCCTCTTTTTGAAGGACTTTTGGAACAATCACACCATCTTTTAAATAAATTTTTCCATCGTTTTTGTCAAAGCCAAGGTCATGATTGATTTTTGATTGTAATAATTCCGCTTGTAGAATTTTCACGCGCTGTTCTTCAAACATAAAGTAGTATCCGCCACACAAATTGAATGCACGAATTTTGTTGTAAATTGTACTTGCGGGCAGAGTAAAATCAAGAAGCAACTCACTTTTTTCAATCTTGTTTGCGTATATCATTCCTTCCTCTGTTTGTGGTTCAAATTTTATACCAGAATTTACAACTTTTTTTATTACATCAACCATCATTTGTGAACCGATTTTAGATACTTCCGGAATGATTTCACTGGCATGTTTGTCTTTGATAATATATTTTTTTCTCACTGCAACATCGCCCGTGTCAAGACCAACATCAACACGCATAATGCAAATATCAATCTCCTCCTCGCCTGCTTCAATAGCCCTCTCCAACGGTGCTGCACCACGATATTTTGGCAAAGATGATGGATGCAAATTCAAGATTTCATACTTTGGTAAATCAATTATTTCCTTCGTGATAATTTTCCCATATGCAACAACCACAATGAAATCAAGCTCCATTTTAACTAAAATTTCAAGTAATTCTTGGTTTTTGCGTAATGTTTTAGGTTCAAAAATCTTCTCCGCAGAATAACTATTTTTTAGCGCAAACTCCTTGACAATATTATCTTGCAGCTTCTTTCCACGGTTCTTTTCGGCAGGTGGCATCGTGATTATTGCCTTCAAATTTATATCTTTATCGTGCAATAACAAACCCAAAGTTTCCAGTGAAAATGTGCTTGAACCAAAAAATGCAACGTTAATTTTTGACATATCTTATGGTAAAAAAAAAAAATATTTTACAAGATAAAAAAAAACAATATAATATGTAAGTGCAACAACCGAATATTCAACAGATAAAACAAGGAATTATTGAAAATAACTATACAAGCGTATATAATCGTCTACTTCCAGATGAAGGTCAAATAAATGAAGCAACACGCAAACCACCATTTCAAATAGGCGACAAAGACGTTCATGCTTTGTCAGATATTGAAGGATATAATATTGAATTTTTAAAATTTTTAAAACAACTTGGTCTTGTTGAATATCAAGAATTTACCCCAGCAAATCTAAATGGATGGAAAAAATGTTTATCTTTAAAAAAAGGTTTTGGAGAGAATGATGAATTCCCTGTATATTATAAATTTAATGAAGAGGCTTGCAGAAAATTTAATGATGTAATAGTTTTATGTGGTGATTATGTAAGAAATACAAGAAACACATCGGAAGGTGTCGTTAACATTTTAGAAGAATTAAATGATAGATTGAATAGTGGAAGAAAAGAGGAACACAAAAGGCTTTATTTAATTGCTGGAAATCATGATATTTACGATTTTCGTGAAGAAGAAAGGAGTCAGCACGATTTAAAAAGAAGAATATTGAATTTAGGTCTCTATCCACAGTTATTGTTGGTAAATGGTGATAACAATAAATTTGTGTTTCAGCATACAAATTTTCCATACAAAGAGCGCGATAATTACATTGTTAACAAAAAAATTGATGCAAATAAGGCATATAATTTGCTTGAAAGTAATATACAATTGGGTAGGCCCACTCTTGTACAAGACAATGGTTTTTTTAATTTGAGATATGTTGTAAAAAATAATGATCAATTTGATTATCAAGATGTAAATGGTAATCAACAAGATAGAGAAATTTATTCAGACGGTGGATTGGGGTATGATGTTAAAGTTATTGGGCATGATACCAATTTTGCAGGACGTGGTTTAAGACAAAATGATAGTATTATTTTGAATGTCAATTTGAACAATTGGGAACAAAAGCCATGGAAAACGATATATTGTAATAGGAAATCGTTAAATCTTCAAGCTCCACCGATAAAACCGTTTGTTCCAGATCAAAAAAATACAGAATATCCAAAAGTGATAACTTTTGGCATCAATAACTCTTACACAAAAAATATTTTTGAAAAGGCAGTTTCGTTTTTCTGTAAAGAAAAAAAAGAAATCTTAAACAATAATGTAAGAATAAAATTTTATAGTTTAAATCAATACAATTCATTTAAGGATAAACTAAACGAGCTAAATGATGCAAGTAGGTAAAATTATTCACTGAATTTTCTCTTATTTTCTCTCCTTTCATCCTTTTTTTTGATGTATTCTCGTTTGTCATACTGCTTTTTTCCGCTTACAAGTGCAAGTTCAAGTTTGATGTATCCGCGCTTATTTGTATAACATTTGCTTACGACAATAGTATATCCATCACGTTTGATAGTCGTTGACATCCTGATGACTTCTGACTTTTTTAGTAGCAACCGCCTTGGCCGGCATGGGTCGTAGTCATTGTCTTTGTATGCCTGTTCGTATTTTGGAATGTTCCAGTTCAGTAGAAAAGCTTCGTGTCCTTTGATTGAGACATAACAGCCATTGATGCTGACAGAGTTTTTACGGATACTTTTGACCTCTGCACCAGTGAGTGAGATACCTGCATCAACCGTTTCATGGACGTTGTAGTCAAAGTGTAGGCGCCTATTTAGTATCAGCATTTTTGTTTTCTATCTACTTCTCATCAACAATTTTGTTGGTGATATTCCTACGCGCGATGTTTTTGTAGTATAGAAATATTCCGTAAAATCCGATTGGTGACATGATGATGTAGAAGAAAATTACGTCTATAAAATTGGTGTCTTTGAAGTAAAATGCAAGCAACAACATTGCTACTGCAAGACATGAAATCCCGCTGTTGATGAGAAGAATTTTGCTCATGTATTGTGCGCGCGTGAAGAGCAACAAGTGGATCATTACGACTGCTCCGATGTATGTGCAAATCACCCAAATCATAACTTTTCCTGTGGCAAACCAGTTATAACAATTTTGTCCTCCAATTCCTTCTTTTCATCGCTCCCACGCATCTTTTTTAGTAGCTTTGTGATGTCATTATTGTTCTTGAATTCAAGGTCTTTTCTGTTAAGTGCGTGTATCAAAAAATTGTCGCCTTCAATCGCAATCACGAACGTCCCCGGTGTCATCGTTATCAAGTTTGCAAAGAGGACTTTTTCTTGGTCGTTGAGCTTTGAAACATTCATTGTAATTGTTCCCGGATCAATATTGAGTTTCTCAGAATATATTATTTTCACCATTTGCAGAGTTGAAACCACAACATCTCGCAGCAGGATAAATACATATTTGAAAAAGCCCAGTCGTACGACATATGAGTTTGGCGAGATGATGCTGCCGACTATACACAAAACGAATGTTGCAATGATAGAAATCACTCCGCACTTCACCAAAAATGGGTCTTTGCTGCCAGAAAATAGAGCCCAAAGCAAGCATATCAGGGTGAATATTTTTAGATATGAAAAAAGATTTGACAATACTTTTACTCCTCCACTTGCTGTGTTTTTTTTACCATTTAAATACGCCTTTTTGATAAGCATCGGCAGAGCATTAAATCATTTTTTATTTTCATCAATTTTACTAAACTGACCAAAAATATTCAAATTGTTATCTTCAATTTTAGCAATCGCAGAGCCATCAATTTTGACCTTCTCATTTTTTCCATCATCACACGAGAGCTCTACCACGGTGTCCTGAACCTCAAAAATAATGTTGCAGTGATTTGGTAAAACGCAAACTTCACCATATTTTTTTGTATTCATTTTTACTTGTTTGCAGCTAAATCTGAGCTCCTTATCAAATGGACTATTTGCAAAAATTGTTGTTATCAACATAATAATTGAGCCTCCTGAAGACAATATAAAAGTCAAGGTTTTGTTGCGCGGAGCAGAGCAAGTTTTTTTTACCAAACAAGTCCGAGCATGAATGAGTGCATAGATGGCGAGAAAACGAAAAATCGTGAGAACTTGGCCTCGGATAGTGCAACAAACAAATTCTTGATAATTACATTTTAGATTTTAGCAAGTCAATAATGCCAAGCGACAAAGACATGTTGAAAATATCATTCATAAAAAGGCGCATGACGCTATTAAAATGGTTTCAAGCTTGTTGCATCGGTGTGTTAACATGCAAACTTTTTAAGCTGCAAATCCTTGACAACTTTCGATACAAAAAACTATCAAACAGAAACTCGCAGAGAGCTGTATTTTTGCTGCCAAAACGAGGAATAATCTATGACAGAAATGGAACTGTAATCGCTGACAACATCACAAGCACAAAATTGGTCTACTACAAAACTGGCGATAACTACATGAATGATATCAAAAAGGCATATGCAACACTCAAAAAGCAACCGCATAACTATGAAGCAATATTAAAAAGGCTTGATAGAGGTATAAAAAGAGCACCAAAACAGAAGTTCGTGCTGGCAAGAAATCTATCCCGCGAAGATATCATAAGGACAAAATTCAATCTTGTTTATCTAAACGGTGTGGATGTGGAAAAATATAACATTCGCCACTATCCATTTGGCAAGGCAACATCATGTTTGGTGGGTCATGTTATAAAACCACAGAATGTTGATGATGCTTTTTTACAACTTAACAACGACCACCGTGTCGGTTCAATGGGTTTGGAGAAAATATTTGAGAAAAATCTCAGTGGTAAGATTGGCTTAAAAAATCACATTGTTAATGTGTTAGGAAATAAGGTTGCAGAGATTTTAGTAAATAATCCAGTAGACGGAAAACCAATCAGAACAACAATAGACCAAAGGTTGCAATCAAAACTAACGGAACTAATGGAAAACAAAAGTGGAGCTTGCACAATGCTTGACTTGCAAACTGGCGAAATTTTAGCAATGTATTCCTCGCCGAATATTGATCCAAACATCATGTCGCGAGGTATTGATGATATTGAATGGAAACAGCTTATTGCTGATAACAGCGAGAGCTCCGGTATATTCACAAATAAAAATATATCATCTGCGTATCCTCCTGGCTCAACTTTCAAGATTGTATCAACCATGGCAGCACTACTAAGTGGCTGGGATAGCGAAAAAAAATTCATGTGCACAGGCGAATTGCAAATTGGAAACCGTATATTCCATTGCTGGAAAGATGAAACACGTGGCGGTCATGGATATGTCAATCTGGATGTCGCCATAGCACAATCATGCAACTGCTATTTCTACAATTTGAGCCAATATGTTGACCCTGACGAAGTATGTAAAATGGCAGAAAAACTTGGTTTAAATCAAAAACTAATGGAGGATTTTACTGCAGAAGTAAAAGGGTTTGTGCCTAATAAAAAGTGGAAAAAAGAGAAGTTGCATCAGGTTTGGTTTCCTGGTGACAGCGCGAATATGATACTTGGTCAGGGATGGATAACTGTGACGCCTCTGCAACTGGCGGTAATGGCCGGTAGATTGGCTACAAACAAGGAAATTGTCCCGCAATATATTCCAGGCAAAAATGTGAAATTCAACTCGCTTGGATTGGACGAGAGCGCCATTGAAAAGACACGTCACGGCCTGTTTTCGGTTATCAATTCACCATATGGAATTGCCTACGGAGCAGCTAACCAAAAGTATGGCATTTGCGGAAAAACTGGCTCCGCGCAGGTGGTGTCAGAACGTATTGAAAACAGGGACATGCGAAGTGGAAAAGTTGACAAAAAAAAGCGCACACATGCACTATTTGTGGGTTTTGCACCATATAACAATCCGCGCTATTCAATTGCTGTTATAGTAGAGCATGGAATTGGCGGTGCCGGCTCTGCTCTTCCTGTAGCCGCAAGATTACTGGAAACTGCACTGGATTTGGATGCTAAAAAAGAGAAAAAAACAGATGAAAAAGAAAAACCATATCTGTTTTAGTTTTTCTCACCAATTTCAATTTGATGTTCTTTAATGCCCATCCATGTGCTATAAATTAGTAGCACCATTCCTGCAAAAGCCATTAAATTCCACTTGTATCCCTCCATAAATGTGCTGACAATCATTGCAAGAATTGGCATAATAAAATTAATGTATGATGACTTAACGGCACCTTGTTTTTCAATTATGTAATATGTAGCCAGCAATGCTATAACGGAAGCTGTGATTGCCAACCATGCAACTGCTAACATATATTTCCAGTTCAAAACCGATGCACTAACCAAACTTGCATGCGGATGTAAAATGAAACCGAGAATAAGAAAAATTATCGCCGCAAAGAAAAAATGGTAGAACAAAAATGTCATTCGTGGCATAGATTTTACGTCTGCATTGGCCTTTTCATATACAACATTCCTGACCACGACAACAACCGTTGATGCAAATGAAAAAGCAATACCAATTAACGTATCAACAGTAATTTTATCCATAGTCATTAGCTCTTGATTGCAAAGCATAACAAGTCCAACAAAACCAATTATACCGCTGATAATTATTTTTCTGCGCGGAAAACGTTTTGCAAGAATTGCATCCAGGACTTCACTAATAAATAGCTGTGTAATCGTAACGCATGCAATCAATCCGGACAGTAAATACTTGGTGCCGTAGCCACTTAGCGATACATTTAGTTGCCCGAGTGCAATGATTATGCATGTTAAAACCTCTGTTTTTCTTATCAAAATACGTTGCCTTCGCACAAGCAAAATTACAAGCACAAACAATGCTGAAATTATTAGTCGGTAGAACATCATGTATTCAACTGGCAGCTCACTGTTTGAGACATACGACAGCACTATCCATGCCACTCCGAAAAAGAACGATAGCGAAGTCCATGCTAAAAACAGTAGCATATAATTACAAATAGATTTAGTGTCTTGATGTATTTTAATTGTAAAGTTTGATTTTTATATTTAGCAACATTTCAAGAATTAATGAAACTTAAAATCTCGTCTGACAACGGAATTGTGGAATTGATAACAGTAGATAAGAGTGCCAAAACAGTGGCTTCGGCGCAGTGTGAGGTGTTGCATTTTTGTGAACAAATAACCAACATGTTTGACAAGGCTGTCGGCGACAAAAGAGAGCAAATCACAGAAATTGAACTTGATCTTTCAAGGAGCAAAAACATCACCACGGAGCGCATTTTTTTGGCATTTGTCTATGGCTATTTCATTGGGCAAGATGTGAAAATTGTGCGCGTTTGACTACTCATTTCCACTGATGCAAACAGTAATTGCGTCTCTGAAAATCTTGTTTTTTAATTGCTCATTTGGCAAAGTTAATGCCACAACTTTCAGAATTGGCTTGACTGGACTTCCCGATGACAGTGTGTTGTAGGCAAGATTTTTGACACCATTCAAGCGCTCTTTTATCAATCCTTTGTCTGTCTCAAATGCATTTTTGTAATACATTATTTGTATTGTCGCGCTGGAAAAATACGACATTTTTCTTTGAAGACGCTTTACCACAACATTCATTTTGTCAATCATTTTGGCCTCATATGGCTCAAAATACAGCGCATTGCAGAACAGCCCACGGGCATAAAGTTTGCAACTTTCACATGTTGACAGCCGCGCATTCAGTGCCAAATCTTCCTTGGTTGTTAGCTCAAAAACATTATAACCCTGCGCCAAAAGCGACAGTCGCATGGCTTTCATATTATCTAAAAACCGTGCACGACAACGTTGCATTCGGTCATGTGAATTACCCTCTTCAAAGGCCTCCAACCAGCAGTCATATGCAATGTAGCTATCAGCCAAGACAAGCCCATCGTTTGAGTTGACAATGGAATTTATGGATACACTTCGCAGCTGTTCGCGCCCGATGATGAACTGTTGCATGTCGTCTGGCAGGATACCAAAGGAATATGGATTTGATGGCGAAATGATTTTGTAATTCTTGATTTTGTCGGCTTTTTTCTTGAAGTAGTAGGCATCAACAAAGTCATCGTGGATGTATCTGTCGTGCGAGAAATTGACATAGTTGTCTTGCAATGTGCCAGCAAAATCAAACTCATCGCCATTGCGGTTGATGGCCACTCTTTTGGTAATCTGATTGGATTTAGAGCGCGCCATGAAGTCGTCTGTCACCTTCTGTGAGAACTTTTCATAGCTCTCTTCTGCATTGGATATGCTGATGAAGTAGACAAAAAAAACAGAAAAAAAAGTTAACACCAAGTATTTAAATCTGCGATTTTTTATGTAATCAAACAGCTTCATTTGTATAAATATAAAAGTATAAAAATAAATAACAAGCACTCAATAATAATTGTTTGCAAAACTTTACGTTGCGCAGGCACAAATTGCAATCAGTAAATAATAAACGACAAGCTGCATAACGGAGTTAGGTTGAAGTTGGCTCCTGGTGGCACAAAACTATGCTATTTTCCTATTAATAGCTGGCGTTTTATAGATGTCGTTATCATCATCTTGGTTATCTTCGTCAGAAAAAGCGCCTTCAACATCATCCGCAATGTAAGGACCTGGGCCAATAGAATTCAACAATCTTGAAAACAAACTCCCTTTTTGAGGTTTTGCATCTTGGTTGTCATACAAACCATTTTCAACTGGTGCAACTTTTACCTTACTTTTTGCCTTATCCGTTGCCTCTTTGCTTCTATTTATTTTTTTTTTTTTTTCAATGTAATTTCCACTATCTACATTACGAACAATCCTTTCTGTTGCCTCAAACGTATCAACATCTTCCAGTGTAGGCATACTTTCGCACTCACCCTCCAAATCATCCTCATCTATACGCTTTGCAAAAACAGGATTTGCAATCGGTGTCTCATCTACAACTTCGTGGCGATCAAAATCAACAACGTTATCCCTTCTCGTATATGCCTCAACAGCTTCATATCTATTTTCTGCCAACCCTTCGTTTGCGTTTGCCCTTACTTTTTTCAGTACCTCATCACGCTTTTCTTCAATTAGATCTTCAGTGTTTTTTTTCTCAACCTGCTCTACTCCGGCTGCTATTATGGAAACCCGCACATTCTCACCGAGTGCTTCATCAAAGACAATACCAAAGATAATATTTGGCTCAATCCCCGCCTCTGCTGATATTTTATCAATAATATTCTGAATGTCTGACGGCTTCAAATTACGGTTACCAGTTATATTAACAAGAATGTTCTTCGCTCCAACGATTGAACTATTTTCTAAAATTGGATTGTGAATTGCAGCATCTGTGGCAATGCGTGGATCAATGTCTTCACCATATCCAATGACGGCGCGTCCCATGTTCGTCAGGATTGTCTTTATGTCTGCAAAATCTCGGTTTATAAATCCCGGTTTGACGAGTATGTCAACAACACAATACACAGCATGACGAAGTATTCCGTCTGCAACCGCAAAGTTCTCCGACATGCTAATATTATTCAGCGCTGCAAGCTTTTGGTTTTCAATTATGATTATCGTGTCAACCAGTTTTTCAAGCTCGGTCACGCCCTTGTTTGCCGTCTCCATGCGGCGCTTTCCTTCAAATTCAAATGGCTTGATGACTATTGCAATAGTGAGAATTCCCATGTCGCGCGCAACTTTTGCAATGACCGGACTTGCCCCTGTGCCTGTTCCTCCGCCCATTCCAGCGGCTATAAACAACATGTCTGTATCTGCCAACTCGCGCTTGATTACATCCATTGCTTCCTCCGCAGACTGTCGTCCAATTTCAGGATTTGAACCAGCGCCGAGGCCTTTTGTACACTTCGCTCCAAGTTGTATTTTTGTTTCAGCAAGTGAGTTAGCTAAACTCTGACAATCAGTATTAGCGCAGACAAATTTGACCGACTCCAACTGCGATAAAATCATATTGTTGACGGCATTGAGACCTGCTCCTCCAACACCAAAAACAGTAATCTTAGGCAGGGTCTTTACAGGCAAATCACTATTCGTCTCAACGGACATAAAACAACTCATTTCCTGATGAAAGTATTTTTTTTATTGTCAATGTTGTTGACGTAAAAAAAATTTTATGTTATCATTTTTGTTGTTTTAAGATTTATTTTTATGAAAAAGACTTTGTGTAAATTAAGTTTATCTTCTGGTTTAACATTTTATTTACTTCAAAATGAACAGAATAATCTTGTAGTTAGTGAAAATCCAATTATGGGTCAGCAACCATTATATGATGCGGTCGTAATAGCGGATACGGAAAATAAAATCGGAGATAATTTTAAAAAAATGTTTTTATCAGGTGAAATTTTCAATACCGAAAAAGTGGCTGTTTTATGTCATGGTAAAAGCTTCAAAAGTCTAAAAGATTTACTTGAAAAAGGAATTAAAATTCCTCCACACCAAATGCCAAATATACCTAATAATCATGGCCAGCAAATGCATAACATGGTGCCAGTCTTTAATCCACAAAATCAGCAGAATGATAATGTTGCAAGTCAGCCTCAATATCCTGTCCATCGGCATTTTCGTCATAACCAGGATAACAGAAACAGTTCATATGATAAAACACAATATAATAATCAAAATGAATATAATAAATATGCCAATAAACAATTGATAAGAGAACTTGTTAACTCTCCTGAAAGGCATATTACTGCTCTTCAAAATGGTGGTTATGGAAATCAAAGATATTAAATAGCAATTATGTTATCA
This sequence comes from Rickettsiales bacterium, assembly GCA_017444125.1. Taxonomy (GTDB): domain Bacteria; phylum Pseudomonadota; class Alphaproteobacteria; order Rickettsiales; family Deianiraeaceae; genus UBA4311. The sequence continues at coordinate 14,069 of JAFSXL010000073.1, forward strand.
TTTTCTAATCCCCCTTGCAAATAACAATTTTACACAAACGATCAGGGCATGAAACAATACCTTGACATGATGAGATATGTGTTGGAGCATGGCACCGACAAAACAGACAGAACTGGAACTGGAACGCGCTCAGTTTTTGGTTATCAGACAAGGTATAACTTGAACGATGGATTTCCGCTGGTAACCACAAAAAAGTGCCATTTGCGGTCAATAATTCACGAACTTTTGTGGTTCATCAAGGGTGATACGAACATCAAATATTTGCATGACAACAAGGTGACAATTTGGGACGAATGGGCGGACGAGAACGGTGATTTGGGCCCTGTTTATGGTAAGCAGTGGCGCCGTTGGGAAGCCGCAGATGGGCGAGTTATAGACCAATTAAGTAATGCGATTGATTTGATAAAAAACAAACCAGACAGTCGCAGGATTATCGTTTGCGCATGGAACCCTGGCGAAGTTGACAAAATGGCTTTGCCTCCTTGCCACTCGCTGTTTCAGTTTTATGTTGCAGACAACAAATTGAGCTGCCAGCTGTATCAGCGCTCTGCTGACATATTTCTTGGTGTGCCGTTTAACATTGCGTCATACTCACTTTTGACGATGATGATAGCGCAGGTTTGTGGGCTTGAACTGGGAGATTTTGTGCACACAACAGGCGATACGCATCTTTACTCCAACCACTTTGAACAGGCAAAATTGCAGCTCTCGCGTGAGCCATTTCCGCTGCCAACCATGAAGCTAAACCCAGACATCAAGAGCGTTTTTGATTTCAAATTTGAGGACTTTGAACTGCAAAATTATCAATGTCATCCTGCAATCAAGGCACCGGTTGCGGTATAAATATGCCCTCTGAAACCTCACTTCTCCGCATCATTGAAAACCAAATTGGAGACAAATATATTGGCGATGACTGCGCTTATTTAGAGGATTTGGGGATTGTCATGACGCAGGACAGCTTGGTTGAGGATGTGCATTTTTGTATTGATTGGATTACACCGCAGGAGCTTGGATACAAGTCAATCATGGTGAATGTGAGCGATGTTTGTGCGAGTGGGTGCATGCCGAAGTATATCACGGTGGCGCTGTCGTTGCCGAAAAATGTGAGCGCTGAATGGGTGGAAGGTTTTTATGAGGGTGCTAAAAAAGCATGTGCGGAAAGTGGAGTTGAGATTGTCGGCGGCGACTTGACTGGCAGTGATAAGGTCATGATTTCATGTTGCGCGATTGGGGAAAAAGTTGATGGATGCAGCGTTGCAACTCGTTCAGGGGCGCGTGCGGGATATAAAGTTGTTGTCTCTGGAGAATGCGGAAATAGCGCAGTCGGCCTTGGTTTGCTAATTGGGCAGATTGACAAAAATATATTTACAGCAGAAGAGATACAGCGTTTCATAATCAGTCATTTAACGCCTCGCGCAGAGATTGAATTCAGCAGAAAAGTTGCTTTACAAATGCCGAATGGTGCGCTATATGCCATGATGGATACAAGTGATGGATTGATTGATGCACTTGCTAAAATAGCAGACAGAAGCGGTATCGGCATTGTGATTGACTTTGAGAAAATACCAGTTTGCAGTGCAATGAAAAAACTTCAAAACTGGCAAGATTTTGTTCTCTTTGGCGGAGAGGATTACAAGCTGGTTGCATGTGTGCCGCAAGAGGTTCAATGCACTTTTGGCACTGTAATTGGTGGTGTTATTGTAGGTCGTGGAGTTGATGTGAAAATTGGTGACAAGGTTCAACATTTTGATTTGCATGATGTGCAAGAGCGGACATATCAGCATTTTGAATAGTTGCGCGGTGCGGAGCGCGTTTGTGCGAGGAGCAACGCGAGGAGCGAAATACAAACCGCGAGTGCGTGGCCTCGGGCGGCGCAACACACCTCCTTGACAAATATATTCCATGCATATCTGATTTTACACTGGATATGCCAAAATATAACGATAATATTTTGAACTATTACAATGATGACAGCCACATTGGCTCTCTGGATGCAGACGCAAAGGATGTTGGAACGGGTCTGGTCGGCGCTCCAGCCTGCGGAGATGTCATGAAGTTGCAAATCAAAGTAAAAAATGACAAAATTGTTGATGCCAAAATCATGGTGTTCGGCTGCGGTTCGGCCAAGGCATCAAGTAGTTATGTGGCTAAAAAACTGACTGGCATGACGCTTGATGATGCACTGCAAATCAAAAACACGGACATCGCGGAGGCGCTTGGTCTGCCAAGGATAAAGCTACACTGTTCGGTGCTTGCGGAAGATGCTATAAAAAGGGCGGTTGATGACTACAAAAAAAAGCAAAGTGGCACAAAAAAAGCGACCAAAACCACCAAAAAAGTGGCAGATTTCTCCATTGACATAACCAAAGAGGCCATTGAATTTACGCTCTCGCACCTGCAAAAACTGGAAAAAGAAGGAAAGAAAATCAAAGGCATTCGTCTCTCATTGGAAGAAGGTCACTGCGGGCTGATGTATAAGGTGCGCTACGTTGAAAACAAGGATGACACCAGCAATTTCATTGACTACATTGCCAAGGCAGGTAGAAAACAACTCCAAATTTTCATCCCGAGCGACATGGTAGACATCCTTAACAAAACCAAGATTGAATACAAAGAAGAGAACCTCAAACGCGGGCTCGTGTTCACCAATCCACGCGAAACCGGCCGTTGTAGCTGCGGGAAGAATTTTTTTACGAGCCAGAAAAAGAATGTATGACTTTCAACGAATTGTTGTCAATTTCTGAAAAAAAACTGCAAACAGAGCTAAATCTATCACCTTCGGAGGCTAAACAAGATGTTGAAGATATTGCGATTTATGCCACAAAGTGGTCGCGCGCAGCTCTCTTAACAAAGCGCGATGAAGAGATTGGTATCACTCACAAGGCAATTTTTGACAAAGCACTTGCGGACAGAATTAGTGGCAAACCAGTACAATACATCACCAACAGCGCATGCTTTTTTGGCTATGACTTTTTTGTCAATGAGGGTTGTCTTATTCCACGTGTAGATAGCGAGGTGCTAGTTGAATTAGCGCTTTCCAACTGCAAGCAGGACAACGTCAAGGCACTGGATTTGTGCTGTGGAAGTGGATGTTTGGGGTTATCGTTTGCAAAGCAGATTGCTGAAAAAAATAAAAAATACGAATTAACAATGTTGGATATTTCTACAAATGCAATACAAATTGCACGGCTGAATGCGCAGAAATTGGGGCTAAAAGCTAAATTCATGGTTGCAGACATCCTGCAAGGACTGACCACGGACGAGCAGTTTGATGTCATTTTTTGCAATCCTCCTTACATTGAAACGGCTGAAATTGCTAATCTTGACAAGCAGGTTAAGAATTTTGAGCCGCATCTCGCGCTTGATGGTGGTGAGGATGGACTGAAATTCTACCGTGCAGTTGCTGGAAATCTAAAATCAATCATAGCAAAAAGTGGCAAGGCCTACTTTGAAATTGGATACAATCAAGGCAAGATAGTAAGTCAAATTTTCACAACTGCGGGTTTCCAAGTTGAACTCAAAAAAGATTACGGGAAGAAAGACAGGTGCTTGATTGTTTATTGATATGTTGCGCCGCCCGAGGCCACGCCCTCGCGGTTTGCACTCTCCTCGTTCTGCTGCGCTCCACTTCGTCCAGCAAACGCGCTCCGCTCCGCGCAACAATTTAACCATGTCCGCCACGTGCATTGTTGCGATTGTTACTAAGATTGTGTTCTGCATTATCCTGAATTTGTTGAAATTCATACGGAAATTCTTCTTCTAATGATAGCCAAATAAAATATTTAAATCTTTTAAATAGTTCTTCTGGACCAATTTTATTGATGTTATAAACCGGCGCATCAACAATAGTTTTAAAATCTTTACCTTTTAGTTCTTCGTTTTGTTTATAGAGAAATTGAGGACGATCAAAAAGAACATCACCATTGCCAAGATTTTTAATCCTAAACCTAAGATAAGGTGTCAAATCAATACACCATCCTTCCAATCGTCCCGTATCTTCATGCCGAAGATCCGAAATATCATTAACCCACCGTTCTTGACAACAAAGCTGTAAAAAATCATCAATCATATTAATATGATAGAATATAGCAAATTTTAATCATTAATCAATAATCAAACCACATCAAAATATCTGTTAACCCTTTGCGAAATGTAATCTTTTCCGCAGTTTAAATAGCTTGGCACACGCTCGGAAATGACAACATCACCACGTCTGTCAATGGTTTTTATAGCACCGTTGATTGCATTGAAAACGATATTGTTATTGTCTTTGTCAACAAAAAAGCCGAAGCCGTCATCATTTTTCAACATGTAGCTATTTAGTCCAGTCGCGATTTGCCAGCGAGGTTGGCCTGTAAGCAAGTCAAATCCCATCACGCTTGAACGAATTCCTCCTGCTACGACAATGCCTTCGTTTTCAAATATAACTGGCGGAAAATCTATATCCAATATGTTTACAATGTTTCCACTTGCACGCCCGTTTATAACTTTGGTTTTCCACACAATATCGCCACTGTCAGCCCCAACAAGAGCAAAAATTCCGTTTGAAAAGCCCGCCAAAACCTTGTCTTGATACACAACAACCGGCGGTGTTTGCAATGATGTTGTTGTACCACTGTCCTCTTCTATTTGCCAGTCAACTTCACCTGTATTTGCGTCAAGTGCAAGCAATTCGTCTGTGGCAGTGATTAAATAAACTCTGTCATTGTGAACCGTTGGGCTCGCTCCGAAGCCACCTGCATAGTGCTTTTTCCAGACAACAGCACGCTTTGCGACATCAAACTTTGCCACCCAACCATTGCTTGCTGATGTGTAGATAAATCCGTCTTTCAAGCGTGCATTTGCAAGTTGGATATTGTCTTTCTCATTGCCTTCAAAGACAGCAGAACTCCACTGCTTTTTTACTTTGCCTTTTGCATCAAGTTTGTAGACCACAATCTTCCCGTTCGTGAAGTCATAAATAGCGCCATCGCAGACAATAGGATGTACATAAAAGTCGTATTTTCCATCTCTCGCAAACAAGCTTTTATACTGACTGTCATTGATTTTTGGATAACTATCCATTGAGATACCAATATTTTCAGGGTCAAAGTCGGTTACCAAAAGACATGTATTTTCTACCGTTTTTGGAATATTGACGTCAACACCAATCAAAGAAGGACTTTCTTCTATATTTGATGAAGCGGAAAAAATGACCTCGCCATCTTTTGATGTGTATTTATCTGAACTACATGCAGGAAAGAACATGCTGCAAGCAACAACGGCCGCAATAAATAATGATGTATTTCCAAGTTTTAAAGACATCTATACAAACTGAAATGTTTATTTTTATTTTTCAAGTGAAATTGTTGCGCCGCCCGAGGCCACGCCCTCGCGGTTTGTATTTCGCTCCTCGCTACGCTCCTCGCACAAACGCGCTCCGCGCTGGCGCAACATTAATTACTCTTTTCAATTATTGTTCCATTAAACATCCTTCGCCGTCGATCCGATGTCACCCATGCTACCAATGTTGGAGTAGATAGGTCCAAGCATACCAACACCCATCCATGCAATGACGCCACCAAGCAAGATTGTCGTAACTGGCTTAATTGTACCAACCACTTTATCAGTCGTCTCGGCTGTTTCCTTGTCGTAGAAATAACGCACATTTTCAAGTACAGGGCCAACTTCACCAGTCGTTTCACAAATTGCCATCATCTTACGGAACATGTTTGGAAAAACCTTCTCCTTATCAATCGCAGCAAAAATACTCTCACCGTTCAAAATATTATATTTGATATTCTTTGTGCACTTTTGCAGATATTTATTTGACAAAATGTGGGAAATACTCTCAATGATATTCAACATTTCAGCACCACTGTTATACATCAAACTAAAAAACGAAATAAACCTTGATGTGTCAAGCTTCAAAATTAGTTGGCCGAAAATTGGAATATACAGCTTAAATCTGTCAATGACGCATGCAATTCCATAATTAACTTTTGATATAACTTTTGTAAAAATTATAAAACCAACAATCAACCCACAGATAACATACCATTTTGTTCTTACAAAATCAGAGAATGCAATCAGTGCAAGCGTATAAAATGGTGGATCATAGTTAAAATATGTAATAAATTCAACAACCTTTGGCAACATCAAAACTGACATTGCAACGATCATCACGACCAAGAAAATCAATGTAAAAATAGGACCTCTAATGGCTTTTTTAGCACGTCTCCTTATGTCATCATTCCATTTAATATACGCAACTAACTGCTCAAACACGGATGCAAACTGACCTGTCTGCTCTGCAACATTGATAAGCCCAACAAAGTCGTTTGTAAAGCTCGGTGATGCCTGCTTGCAAGCGTCAGAAAATGAACTACCATTTCCAACAAAGTCATATATTTTCGTGCAAACTTTTTTCATTTTGGCATTTAATGCAATTTCGTCTTTCATCAACTGCAAGGCCTTCAAAACGTCCACACCCACCTTATCCATTGATGACATTGAGCTGAAAAAGTATATTAATTCCTTTCTTGAAAGTTTTGTTGACGACTGCAAAGAAAAAAACTTCTGATGCAAACTTAAAATGTTCGCTCCAGTTTTCAGTAACAATTCACGGGCTTCGTCAATATTTTTTGCGTTCACAATACCGCTTGCCTCATTGTTATCTTTTACAATTATGTAAGAAAAAACTCCCATAACAATGGCATTTTAATAGAAAAATATGAAAATGCAAATGAAATTTTGATAAATATATCAATCAAACAATTTCCGCAACCCTCAACTTTGCGCTTCGTGAACGAACATTTTGTTGGATTTCCTCATTGGTTGGAGTAATTGGTTTCTTTGTAATTACTTTTAAAGTAATACTTGATAAGTTGCACTGTGAGGCCAGTATTTCAGGGTTATAACGATTAAAATGTTGGATTTCGCCTTTTGAATATTTTTGGAAGATATTCTTGACAATTTTGTCTTCTAATGAGTGAAAAGTTATTACAGCAATGCGACACCCTACTGGCGCCAAAGTTGCTGCTATTTCCAAGCTTTTTTCAATTTCCTGCAATTCCTCGTTCACGCAAATTCGCAAGGCCTGAAAAGTTCTTGTCGCGGAATGGATTTTGTCATGATAAAACGGCAAGCTTTCTTTTATCAAATTGGCCAGTTGCAAGGTTGTCTTGATGGGCGCTTTTGCCCGCTGTTTTACTATTGCGGCAGCTATTTTTCGTGAAAAACGTTCGTTCCCATATTTAAATATTATATCCGCTAACTCTGCCTCAGAAGCACTGTTTATTATGTCCTCTGCAGACATCAAATTACATCCCATTCGCATATCAAGAGGACCGTCTTTCTGGAAAGAAAACCCCCTTTCTGCCTCGTCAATCTGCATAGATGACACCCCAATATCGTATAAAATACCATGAAGTAATACTTTATGTTCTTTATTTTTTGTGAAGTTATACTTCTTAAGTATTTCTTTAAGATTTGAGAACTTATCATTAATAAATATTAGCTTATCCTCATATACATGTTGCAATTCATCTGCAAACTTTTTGTTATTTATATCTCTATCAATTGCAATAACGCTTGCCCCTTTTTCAAGTAAAGCCCTTGTGTGCCCCCCTGCCCCAAATGTGCAGTCAATAAAAATCTTTCCTTCGGAAGGTTCAAGCAGGTCAATAACCTCTTTTTTGAGAACAGAAATATGCCTTTTGTCGCTCATTTTATAAATGTCAAAAACGTTTATAAAACAGCTTGCACGGCATTGTTTGCTGGAATTTTATTAAAATCAAGATAATATATTAAATTCGTTGCGTAGCACAGAGCGATATACAAACCACTAAGACGCATCCTCTGACAACGCAACATCCCATCTTGACATTTATCTTCCAATATCTATACTCTCTTTGTTTAATAGCTATTTTGTTTATATGAAACTTGTTAATTATATTAATATTATCTCTTCGCGCAGCGAGAGAGAGAGAGAGAGAGAGTAGTTTAAGTTCTTTATCTCTTAAAAAATCTTTTACTTTA
>JAFSXL010000074.1 GCA_017444125.1 Rickettsiales bacterium
ATAGAGAGAGAGAGAGAGAGAGTAGTTGTAAAGTCATTCAAAGGTTGTTGAAACATATAACCATCAAACGGATAATTGCATCATTTTTTTGTAATACTATTATTTGCCACACTGATTAGTGGAAAAAATAAAAAATAGATATTTCTCTCACAAACTTCCAACAAAATCAATAAAGTTAGAAGATATAAAGAGTGTTCAAATAATCAATCTTGATAGAACAAAAGAGAGAAGAACAAACTATGAAAAAATGTTGCATGATAACTTTGGAGATACATTTTTAGGACATAAGATTGGTGATGAGATTAGATTGAGTGCAGTGGATGGAAAGAAGGAAATTGTGTTTGAAAATCTAAGCTCTGGTAAAAAGTTGACATATGATGATTTTAAAGTAAATGGTGAGGCGCAAACAGAGAAATTTGATGTTTTCAAAAGCGGAATTTACAAGGTTTATTCAAAAAATAATCCAAAAATTTACACATTTTATTATTTCAACAAGTTATTGTCTAATAATGGATATTTTTTGAGCAGAATTTACAATAAATTTGGGATAAAGTTGTCAATATTAAAGGCATTGCACAAAATTGCCAAACAACCAAATGGAACTTATGGCGCAATTTTTGAAGATGACTTTTTTGTTGAACAAGATTTTTACGAAAAGTTATCAACAATTCTGCAAAATGTTCCAGAAGATTTTGACGCTATAAAACTATCTATTAACCAATATGATTTTATTGACGGGTTTAATAAAAATATGTTAAGGAAATATTGGCGACCAATCAAAAAATCATTTAAAAACGTTGGATATGGAGATTGGATGCATGCTAAATATTGTGGCTCTATCCATGATGCGATTACCTGGGGAAATCAGTTTTTTATTGTCAGCAAAGAAGGCGCGGAAAAAATCATTAAATGGTATGATGAAAACATTGCCACGCTACATGGCACTGATATTGAATTATGGCATCTTATTCCAAAGATCGAACCAAACATCAATACATATATTTATCTGAAAGAAGTTCCGGTTTTGTTACGTCAAGAAGATAGCAATGTCAGTTTAACGAAAGACGAAAAATATAATAATTCTAAATAAAAAAAACCTACATCGGCCCACACCCATGCTTTTTCCATGGCTTTTGTGTCTGTTTTTCCAGAAGGAATTCCAGCCCACAGTGAATGATTTTTCTTGTATCACTTGGCTTGATAACATCGTCAATATAGCCACGCTCGGCCGCATAATAAGGATTACAGAACAACTGGCGATATTCCTCAACCTTCTGTTTGTATTCCTCCTCGTTTGCACTGTGTTTGCGGAACAAAATCTCACCTGCTTGGTCGGCACCGAGAACAGCTATTTCAGCGGTCGGCCAGGCATAATTCAAGTCATTCGTCAGGTGCTTTGAGCCCATAACAATATATGAACCACCATATGATTTTCTCAACACCACAGCTATTTTAGGCACTGTGGCCTCGCCGTAGGCATAAAGCAATTTGGCGCCATGGCGAATGATTGCGCCGTGCTCCTGATCCTTTCCCGGCAGAAATCCCGGCACGTCCACCAAACTGATGATTGGAATGTTGAACGCATCGCAGAAACGCACAAACCGCGCCGCCTTGCGCGAGGCCTTGATGTCAATGCATCCCGCCATTTCACGCGGCTGGTTCGCGACAATCCCAACAGTGCGGCCAAAAATGCGGGCAAATGCTACAATAATATTCTTCGCAAAGTCCTGTTGAACCTCAAAAAAGTCGCCATAATCAACCACTTCGCTGATGACCTGCTTCATGTCGTATGGCTCGCGCGGATTTTCTGGCACGATTGAATTTAGCACATCGCACTGGCGCTGAAAACTGTCATGAAAGTCCAAGCTTTGCAGTTTGTCAGTATTTGAAAGTGGCAGGAAAGTGAAAAATTTTCGCACCTGTTTGAGCGTTTCAATGTCGTTATCAAATGCAAAATCAGCCACTCCGCTTATCTGTGAGTGCGTGCTCGCGCCGCCCAAGTCCTCAAATGTTATGTCCTCACCAGTCGCCGATTTCACCACATTTGGCCCGGTTATGAACATATATGACGTGCCCCGCGCCATGAACGTGAAGTCAGTCAGCGCAGGTGAATAGGCCGCTCCGCCAGCACATGGACCTAATATGACTGAGATTTGTGGTATTACTCCAGATGCATCAATGTTGTTCTGGAATATGTCGCCGTAGCCAGCTAGCGCGTCAATTCCCTCCTGTATTCTTGCGCCGCCGCTATCGTTGATGCCGATTATAGGGCAACGAGCTTCAAGTGCCTTTTTTTGCAGTGCACAAATCTTCTTGGCATGCATTTCACCTAACGATCCACCTGCCACCGTGAAGTCCTGGCTATACACAAACACAGGACGACCAAAAATCGTGCCACAGCCAGTAATTACGCCATCGCAAGGCAGTTCTTGTTTATCAAGTCCGAAGTTTTTTGAGCGATGTTTTACGAACGCACCGAACTCCTGAAATGAGCCCTTATCAAGCAAGATGTCAATCCTCTCGCGTGCGGTGAGCTTATTCTTCTTGTGCTGCGTGGCAATTTTGTCAGCATTTCCAAAGGTGAGTTTGTCTTTTTTTGTTTGTAATTCTGCAAGTTTTGCTATTTGCATATCACAAAACAAAACTACCTTGAATAATACTCAATAATCAAGTTGAACTCTGCTTGGAATGGGTATGGAACTTCTCCCAGAGCTGGGTAGCGGACATATTTGTATTCCATCTTTTTGTCATCTGCTGACAGATATGGTGGAACGCTTCTGTCTGCACGTGATGAACTGGCCTTGATAAAGTCAAATTCTTGTGCTTTTTTTGAGAGAGTAATAACATCTCCTTCCCTTAATAAATATGAACGGACATTGACTTTTTTACCATTGACAAGCACGTGGTTGTGTGAGACCAACTGGCATGCCGAATACATTGTTGGGACAATTCCAAGACGGAAAATTGTGATGTCCAAACGGCGGTTCAAAATGACATTCAAGTTCTCGTTTGTGTCGCCTTTTTCATTGGCTGCAATTTGGTAATACTTACGCAACTGCTTCTCCGTAATGTTGTGGTGGAATTTTATAGCTTGTTTGGCAATTAACTGTGTTGCATATTCTGAATTCTTGCGGATGCTTGTTTGTCCGTGCTGACCGCAGAAGTAATTCCTGAAATTTATTGCATCTTGTGGGTGTCCATGAATACTAAAACCGACCCTGCGGCTCAAACGAAATTTTGAATATTTAACTTTTGACATAATCAACAGAGCGATTGAACGCTGAAAATAAAAGTCAAGAAATATCTTCCTCCTCTTCTTCCTCCTTCTTTTTCAGGTTGATGGCGTCCTCCACGACTTTGTCAAATTGCTCCCATTTTGCCATGCACTGCGGCGCCGTGATAATCCCACTGCATGCGATTGGCGTGTAAATCACGAACGGCTCTTCAAACTTTTTACGCACCATCATTGATGCAAAACTGCCTGACAGCTTCGTAAGAAAGCCCTCAAACAGCTTGTATTCATACTCCACACTGCCTGACACAAGCTCTCGGCTGAATGTTGCATCACCGTTTAGAAGTCCATTTATCAACAACAAATTGCCCGTGACTTTTGGGAAGATAATACTATTCTTGGCGATGTCTTTTTTGTAGTCCTTGC
>JAFSXL010000007.1 GCA_017444125.1 Rickettsiales bacterium
GACCCGACTTTAGTACGAGAGGACCGAGTTGGACAAGCCAATAGTGTACCAGTTGTTCCGCCAGGAGCACCGCTGGGTAGCCACGCTTGGAAGTGATAAACGCTGAAAGCATATAAGCGTGAAACATACTGCAAGATAAGGTTTCCCAATCAGAGTTGTTGTAGACCACGACATTGATAGGACGGGGGTGTAAGCACAGCAATGTGTTGAGCTGACTGTTACTAATCACTCGATTGATTTATATTAGGTTTTACCTGTATGTAGTGTAAAAACTATTATTAGTTTTTGAGTTAAATTCATAAAAACGTTAAACTTGAAATAACTATATTTCTTAGGATTGATTTGCTATCAATCTTAGCTATTATAGAGAAGTGGAACCACAGGATCCCATTCCGAACTCCAACGTGAAACGCTTCATCGCCGATGGTACTTGCTTTTTAAAGCTGGGAGAGTAGGTCGTAGCTAAGTTTGATAGCTTTTTTCTTTTTTAGAAATGTGCTGATTTTTTTTAAAAAAATCAAAAAAAACTCAAATTAGTTTTAAATTTTAATTGCGAATGGAATAGTTTCGCCTTCAACAAATCGTTTGTTGATGAATTTAAATTTTTGATATGACTATTATTCAAATAATGACACCAGAGTTTAATTTCTGGTGTTTCATGAGTATCGTGTCAATATATTTGATGGACAGATACTTGCCATAAATATTTGGAAGTTGCTTTTTTGTATTGAAAAGCAACTTCCAAGGAGAATAACAACGGCATTGTTAGTTGTTAATGGAAGTGGTTAAAAGCTAAGTCATATTTTAATCAGTGTACTTAATAAAATCACTTGCAAATTATAATTTGTCAATTCATGTAAGTTGACGCGTTTGTAGCTCAGTTGGTTAGAGCGTCTCTCTGATAAGGAGAAGGTCGATGGTTCAAGTCCATCCAGACGCACCATTTTAGTGGCTTGATATGCCTCCTCTTGCAAACAAAGTTCGTCCAAAATCGCTTGATGATTATGTGGGGCAGGAGCATTTGGTGGGTAAAAATTGTCCGCTGCGAATTGCGATTGAACAAAAACATCTGATGTCATTCATTTTATATGGACCGCCTGGGGTCGGTAAGACGACACTATCACGGATTTACGCAAGCGCACTGAACGTGGATTATCACGAACTGTCGGCTGTTTCAGCAAGCAAAGAGGACATACGCGACATAGTAGCCAAGCCGTCAATGTTTGGAAGACCAAAACTTTTATTTCTGGATGAAATCCACCGTTTCAACAAAGCGCAGCAGGATTTTTTACTGCCATATGTTGAGAACGGCAGCCTCTATTTAATAGGCGCGACCACAGAAAACCCAAGCTTTGAAGTCATCTCGCCGCTGCTGTCAAGATGCCAAGTTTTTGTGTTAAAAGAACTGTCAATTCAAAACTTGAAGACAATAATCAAGCGGGTGGCGGAGGTTGAGGACGAAAACGTGTTGCAAACGCTTGCGGAGATGGCCAACGGCGATGCGCGCCACATAATTTCCGTCATTGAAACGATATTGCAAGTTTATGGGAAAATCACGGAGGAGACAATCAAAAAGGCGGTGCAAACGCAGTGTTTGAGATACGATCACAAGGGCGAGGAGCACTATAACACAATTTCGGCATTCATCAAATCAATGCGGGCAAGCCAAGTCAATGCGGCGCTTTACTATCTTGCGCGGATGGTGAATGCGGGGGAGGATCCACTGTTTATTGCACGCAGGATGGTTATTTTTGCCAGCGAGGATGTTGGTTTGGCCGACAGATATGCGCTGATGCTTGCAAATGCGGTGTTCCAAGCGTGCCAGCAGGTTGGACTGCCAGAGTGTATGATAAACTTGTCGCATGGGGTGATATATCTATCAAAATGCAAGAAGGAGCGCCGCGTGGACGAGGCCATCTCGCGTGCGATGGAAGATGCAATGCGGTTTGGAAATCTGCCAATTCCTCTGAAAATCCGCAACGCAACGACCAAGCTGATGAAACAATGGGGATACAGCAAAGGTTATAACGCATATGACAAAGAAGATTACCTTCCTGACAAGCTAAAAGGGAAGAAATATTTTGAAGAAAAA
>JAFSXL010000075.1 GCA_017444125.1 Rickettsiales bacterium
ACAACACTAACAGTATTACAGGCGCTATAGGCGATTTATTTTCTCCTACAAATATTAAAAGTGCACAACAATTGCGTGAAGAAGAAAAGGAACGTGAACAGAAAAAATTGAACTATTATACAAAAATACTTGAAGGTTCTCAGAATGTCCAAAAGAACCATGAAAAAGAAACAATAGAATATGACGCAAAAAATAATAAAAATAGTGATGAGAGAACGAAAAGGAGAAGAAAAGAGCATGAGAGAAAAAGTAAAAAACTTGCAAATAAACGTCAACTTAATGAAAATAATAAGAATAAATATAAACCAAATTTTTTAGATAGCATTAAAACAACGTGGAACGAATATTCTGCCAAAAAGAGAGGAGACACTCTTTTAATTCATTTCGGGCATAAGCCAAAAGAAGGAGAAGATAAGGCTATACAAACATGCAAGGATTTAAAGAAAAAACAATATGATAAACGTTATGGCGATGTTTATTGTATTGATACAGAAACGCATGCAAAAAAAGATCCTGCTGAAATATTAGAAGATTTAAAAAATATCTATGAAAAAGCAAAAGAAGACGGCATAAAAACTATTAAATTCTATTTAGATGGCCATGGTAGTATATCTGATTTTTTTTCATTAGAATTTTCTATGGAAGAGTTTATCCAATCATTGGATTTTTTTGATAAAGGGTATGATGATATGAATTTCCTTTTTGTCAAAACTCCATGCTTTGATGGGGATAATAACGATTTTTATAAGTTTTACTGGGAAGAAATCATGAGGGATTTTTCTTTAAAACATCCAAAAACAAAGATAATTGCTCAAGAACACGCAGATAAAGACAGTTCACATTGGACCGTTACAAGGGCATATTCAAGAAATCAATATGATTTTAAGTATTCTCAATGGTGCAACGGAACGAAAACAGAAATTGATAAAGATGACAAGAAAATGTTTGGGGGAACATATAAGAAAAGTGAAGAATTTAATGATTTAAAAGCCAATGCATGGTCGTTAATGTTCGCGCTTTTAAGTTCTTTGGTTGCAGGTGCAGCTCTTGGTGGAACTATATATGGCATTAGAGAATGCGTTAAAAAGTGCGATAGGTCAAAAAACAATGTAGAGAATAATAGTGAAGTCAATATAATAAATTCTTCTGAAAATAATATCAATATTATAAATTCCGAAGAGAATAAAAATTCCAAATGGCAAATATCTAAGAGTGTTTGTAATAAAGTTCCAAAAAATATTGATGGTAACATAGAGATAGTTGATATTAACAATAATAACGATAAAATATTAAACCAATCTGTAAATGTTAAGGTCAAAAACAACAAATTTGGCATGTAATTTTTCTCCCCTTGAAATTCTCAAAACCAAACTATTTATCTTTTTGTAAGGTTAAATAGTTTTGGTATTTATGACGGCAAAAGTTGTATTGCATTCAAGTGAGGCAAGGAAGAAGTTGTTGCAGGGAATTGACATTTTGGCAGACGCAGTGTCGGCAACGTTGGGGCCAAAGGGCAGGAACGTAGTGCTTGACAAGAGCTATGGTGCGCCAAGAATTACCAAGGATGGTGTATCTGTTGCAAAAGAGATTGAACTCAGCGACAAGGCAATGAACTTGGGCGTATCAATGATAAAAGAGGTTGCTTCTAAAACCAATGACAGAGCTGGCGATGGAACCACAACGGCGACTGTTCTTGCTCGCGCGATTGCGAAGGAGGGCTTGAAGGCAGTTGAGGCCGGCATGAACCCAATGGACTTGAAACGCGGTATTGATTTGGCTACCGAGCAAGTTGTGGAATATATCAAGGCAAATGCGAAGAAAATCACAAACAACAATGAAATTGCACAGGTTGGAACAATTTCTGCTAACGGGGACCAGAAAATTGGTGAAATCTTGGCAGAAGCTATTGAGAAGGTTGGTAATACAGGAACAGTCACTGTTGAAGAGGGCAAATCACTTGACACAACACTTGATGTAGTTGAAGGTATGAGCTTTGACAGAGGATATTTGTCGCCATATTTTGTCACAAACGCAGACAAAATGATTGCAGAACTTGACAACCCATTTGTTCTGATTTTTGAGAAAAAGTTGTCATCATTGCAACCAATGGTGCCACTGTTGGAGGCAGTAATGAAATCAGGCAGACCATTATTGATTATTGCAGAGGATGTTGAAGGAGAGGCTCTTGCAACATTGGTTGTCAACAAATTGCGCGGTGGATTGAAGACATGTGCTGTAAAAGCTCCCGGCTTTGGCGACCGCAGAAAGGCGATGTTGGAGGATATTGCAATTCTTACAAACGGACAAGTCATCAGTGAAGAACTCGGCATGAAGCTGGAAGACATCAAACCAGAATATCTTGGCTCTGCAAAGAGAGTGATTGTTGACAAGGACAATACAGTTATAGTTGATGGCGATGGCGACAAGGAGAACATCAAAGCTCGTTGCAACCAAATTACAAAGCAAATTGAGAACTCAACCAGCGACTACGACAAGGAGAAGTTGCAAGAAAGATTGGCAAAGTTGTCAGGTGGAGTTGCAGTTGTCAAGATTGGTGGAGCCACTGAAATAGAGGTCAAAGAACGCAAAGACAGGGTGGATGATGCCTTGCATGCAACCCGCGCGGCTATTGAAGAAGGTATCATTGCAGGTGGTGGAATTGCGCTGTTGAATGCCTCAATGAACATCAAAGTTGACAGCAAAAACGAGGACATCAAACACGGCGTGAAGATAGTCCAGAAGGCACTGAATGCTCCAATTATCAAGATATTGGATAATGCTGGACTTGACACATTTGATATCATCACAAAAATTAAGGAGAAGAAGGATGCAAACTACGGTTTTGATGCTCGCAAGGAAGAGTTCTGCGACATGGTTAAAGGTGGTGTTGTTGATCCAGTTAAGGTTGTCCGTATGGCAATTCAAAACGCCGCATCAGTCGCTGGGTTGATTATCACAACAGAGGCAACAATTTTTGACGAGCCAAAGAAAGAGTGCGAGTGCTCTGCTGGTGCCGGAATGGGCGCAGGCATGGGCGGCATGGGAGGAATGGGGTATTAAAACCCAGTCCTCTTTTTTGGGAAATTAATCTATTTTTTGTTTATTAACTGGTTTGAGAGAGTTAATACCAAAAAGTGAGGCTTTGATTATCTTTCCAGCGTTTGGGCTGCCTTCGCAACTATAGTTGTTACAAAGCGCCCGGCACTTATCACCTTCGTAAAGTAACCCTCCTGCTCCTTTAATCACAGATTCGGCCTTCGAAAATACTTTATCAATCTGATTAATATCTGTGTATATTTTGCTAAGAACGTCTTCACTATCTTTTAAAAGATCTTCTCCACTATCAGTTAGGTCATGGACAAAATTTTCAATATCAACTGCATCATTTGGTATGTCTTGCTGAAGTTCACAAGTAATATTTTGAACAATATTTTTATGTTGAGAAAATTTTCCAATGTAATCGTTAACTACTGCTATATCCGCAGGCAAACCTTCTCTAATATTAATAACGCTATCATGAACATTTTTTACAGATGTTTTTAAATTTTCAATAATTTTTTTTATACTTTGTGCATTTTTTATTAAATCTTCAACGTTGTCACTTTGAAATTGTGTGAGATTTTGTAAATTATTATTAATGCTGTCGATTGCACTAATACCCGTTCGAATATTTTGTTTATACTTTTTCAGATATTCTGAAGTTTTGTTTTCAAATGAGTGTAAATCGGCGGTAAGATTATTAATTTCAGTATTGCCTTGTTCTAAATACTCTCTGTATTTATTTTTGTATTGTGTAATTTTTTTCTTTATCTGATCACCGGCATTTTTGAAGTAATTTTCACCAACTTCTGCAATTTTTTCAGCGTTTTGAACATCAGAATAAATATTATTTACAGTTGCAAGCAATTCCTCAACATCATCGCGTTTTAGGTTAATGAATTTATATTTTTTCTCTATTTTCTTGTAAGCATTAAAAAAGTTATCCAATGCCGCTTTTGAAGTATTCGAAGTATAATTTGTTATCAACGAATTGATAGTATCGTTTGTAAAAAGTTTTGAAATATCCTTGCTAAAATTTTTAAGATCCTGACATGCAAATACATCTTTTCCGTTGTTGCATGCTTGACAAACAAGATAGATAAACAAAATTGGAAAACCAACAAATGACGTACATTTATTATAACAATTGCAACATTTGTTACAACAAGATTTACAACATCCATTGTTTGGAACTTCTTCAATGTCATTTACGTTCAATATATAATTATTATTTTTATTTTTTGTTGCACTATTTTTATCTTTATTATTTTTGTTTAATTCTTTTATTGCAACATTTTTATGTTGGTTAATATTAACAATAGTAGTGTTATTATTATCATAATTTGACATAGAAATAAAAATTAAAACAATCAAATTTTATCAATCTTTGTAGCAAATGCAAGTTTTTTTTCAAGTTGACAAATATTTCTACATATATCATCGTGTTGATGATATGACTTTTTCATCAAGAAGGCGTGCGCGTAAAAAGTTGCTTTGTGCGGTAATTGTTTTGGCGCTATGTTCGTGTTTTACGAAGTTCATAACATGGCAAAATAATCATCGTGATGCTGTTATAGTTCATGTTCCTATTGAAGCTTTCAATGATGATGGCAAACTTATTGATGAGAAGTGGACGAATTATCTCAAAAAGCACAGACCAGTTGGAGTAATATTCTTTCCTGAACATTTCAAAAAGCGTGATATTTCAATTAAAATCATTTCAGAGATCAAGAAAGTATTGGGTGAGCGAACATTTTTGGCAGTAGACGAAGAAGGCGGAATGATACAACGTATTCCATGGATGGATATTCCGTCAGCAATGGAGGTGGCGAGGAAATATTCTGAATTAAAGTTAACAAAAGGTATTATTGACGCAAAGAAATATGTGTTGGATGTTTATGACCCGATGTTTAAAGAGATGAAGAAACTTGGATTGAATATGGATTTTGCGCCAAATTTAGATATTTCCTTTGCAAATGTTGATGTCAACAAGGACTATGCAAAGGCAGTTGAATATATGTCAATTACAAGAACACCGATTGAGAAAATTTCATTCTGGCAGAAGTCATTGTATAATGAGGGTGCGTTGTTTAAGTCCTACTTGAACGATATTGGTGAGCGAAAATTACCATCATATGAATTGCATTTTGATGGACTGTGGAACGCTGCAGATGATAAAATAAAACAAAAATTAAAACCAGTATTTGATAAAGCGAGACCATATGCAAATTATGCAGCTGTAATTGGTTCAAGGTCGTATAGTGCAAAGCCACAGGTAATTGCGGAGGTGGCCTCTATTTTCATGGACGCAGCGCAGGAAAATGGTATAAAATACGTCGTCAAGCATGCATTGGGGCATGGTCGTGCAGTTGGGGATACTCACCAAGGTCAACAAGTCATTGACGTGTCAAAGGAAGAGCTGTTGAATTACGATATGAAGCCATATATTCTGTTGGCCGACAAGATAAGGTTTGTCATGCCTTCACATATTGTCTATTCGGCGATTGATGATAAACCGGCCACAGCATCACAAAAAGTGTTGGATTTTTTCAGGGAAAATGTGACAAGCAAAGCAGTATTTATCAGTGATGACATGTCAATGGCAGGTGCAGACAGTATTGCTGAAAGTCCATGTGAGATGTTGATTGTCTCCCATAAAACAGTAGAGGAAATCGAGCAAATGCATGTCAAGAGAATTAATATAAAAGATGTTGAATGGATTTGACAACGAAATGATATTGTGATGTATCTTTGCCAGAGCCTATGTTTTTGTGCTACACAGCACAAGTACAAACACGCAGGATGGATGAGGTTTGATCAAGATGATAGAAATTGTTAGTTAACAACAACATCCTCAATCTTAATGTTTTTTTGTTTCTTGCCTTGCCATTCGCTCATTTCTGCGGTCGCGAGGAGATCAACATTTTTGCCTTTTGCAGACATCAAAAAGTTGCCAAGAGACGTGCCGACTTCCCCAAAACAGAAGGCATGTTCGCTGGTTATCCCATCAGTGAACCTGACTTTGATGTGTTTTTCCTTCACCACATCAATAAACAGAATTTTTACATCTTGCACCAGAAAAACTGGCTTTGGATTGCCAATGCCAAAGGGCTCCAACTTCGCGACCGTTTCAATCAAATCCTCTGTCAGGCCGCTCAACGAGATGGCTGTGTCATATTCAATGGTGCGATTTTGAAAACTCTGCTCGGCGTCCTGCTTGGCATGTTCGCGCATGAAATCAATAAACGCTTGGAGGTTTTCCTCCCGCAAGGATAGCCCACCAGCAAGTGCATGGCCGCCACCATTTTCCAGCAGTCCGCGCTCTTTGGCCTGCAAAATCAGCCGCCCGATGTCAACTCCGTCCACTGACCTGCACGAGAATTTCATGAGGCCATCTTGGTTGATTGTTCCAGCGATTGTGGGGTAGCAAAACCTCTCTTTGATGCGCGATGCGATGAGACCAATTACGCCCTCATGCCAGCTTTTTGAGTAGACCAAAATGAACCCTTGCTCTGCAATTTGTCGCTGTATTTCATTTCGCCCTTTGGCAACCTCTTCCAGTGCGTCCTGCTCTATTTGTTTGCGCTCGTTGTTGAGTAAAAACAGTTCTTCTGCTATTTCACTTACGGTTTTTTTGTCCGTTGCTGTCATCAATTTTACGCCCAAATCTGACTTCCCGATGCGTCCGCCAGCGTTCACCATTGGGCCAATTATAAAGCCAAAAGTGTATGGTGTTATCTTGGAAATTCTGTAATTTGCCCCCGATTTGTCAACAAATGAGTATAGGTTGAATGTGGCGCTCGGGTTGGTTTTGTTTTTCTCCAAAAACTCTATTCCTGTGCGAACGAATGCTCTATTTAGTGGGGTCAGCGCCATGACATCACATATTGTCGCAAACGCAACCAGCGGTACAAACTTTATCAAATCTGGTGCCTCTTTGCCGTTCTCTTTTAGCAACTTTGTGCAGGAAATTAGTGTCAAAAAAACCACTCCGCATGCGCAAATATGATGCAGTTGGTCATCAATTTCTGTCTCATCCAAGCGGTTTGGATTGACATGCGCCGCGCAAATCGGCAGGTCATCAGTTGTCTTGTGGTGATCTAAAATTATCACATCAACACCGAGTTTGCTGGCTAATTCCAGTGGCTCGTTCGCAGTTGCGCCACAGTCTACAAAGATGAGCAATTTTGTCCCATTTTTGGCGATTTTCTCCACCGCAGAATTGTTTGCGCCGTAGCCCTCTGTCAAGCGGTCTGGGATATAATATTCTGCCTCCACGCCTATCTTTTTGAGCCACAAAATCATCAGCGAGGTTGAGGTTGTGCCGTCCACATCGTAGTCGCCGTATATGCAAATTTTCTCATTATTTTCAATGGCCTGAATTATCCTTTTGGCTGCAATTTCAGTGTCCTTCAAGACATTGACAGGAGGAAGCAAATTGCGCAGTTTGGGCTCTAAAAAACCGTCTTTGTTCGCAACACTAATTCCGCGCGAGGCATACATCTCGGCCAAAAATTTGCTCTCTTTGTTGACAATGTGTTTCAAATATAAATTCTTCTTGTATGCCCTTTGCACGGCCTTAAAACCCCTGACTGTCGTCAATTCTTCTGTCATTCTTTCGTAAAAATCACGCAACCATTTTCAGTAATTCCCAGCGTGTGCTCCCACTGCGCAGAGGGCAAACCATCATCTGTGCGCGCCGTCCAGCCATCTTCCTTGCTGACATGCAGGTGCCAATCGCCCATGTTTATCATCGGCTCAATCGTGAAAATCATTCCCGGTTTGAGTGTTATGTCAAAAAAGCGCCTTTCCAGTAGCGGTGGTAGGTAATGCAACACCATTGGCTGATCGTGGAAAACTTTGCCGCAGCCGTGTCCGCAGTAGTCCCGCACGACTGAAAAACCGTTTTTCTCGGCGTGTTGTTGTATCCTCTTGCCAATTTCAAGTAGCTTTGTTCCTGGCTTGCAACACTTTATGCCAATCTCCAAACACTCTTTAGTAACTTGCACGAGTTTTTTTTCTCTGTCCTTTTTGCCCTCTTTGAACGAGTTGCCAACCATATACATCTTGCTCGCATCGCCAAAATGGCCATCAACAATGGTGGTTATGTCAACGTTGATAATATCACCGTCTTGCAGTTTTGTGTTGTCAGGAATTCCATGGCAAACAACATCATTTATTGAAGTGCATGTGTATTTTGGGTAGCCCTCGTAGCCAAGACATGCGGAAATTCCGCCACCTTTTTTAATTTCCTCGGCGCAGAAATCATCAATCTCTTGCGTAGTCATCCCGACCTTGATAAAATCATCAAGTTTATTCAGTATTGAAGCTGTCAAA
>JAFSXL010000076.1 GCA_017444125.1 Rickettsiales bacterium
AATACCAAAAGGTTTTTTGATGTATAAAAGCATTAATATAATTAAGTTGACAAACATATTTTTTATTTTTGATTTCCATACATGCTACACTGGTTGCTAAAACATCTTGATTTTGAAGTTCAACTATTGCGTACATCAGTCCTATCCGACCACGTGGAGCTTGCTCTTAAAACATCACTTGTATCAAATTGCTTTGTTGCAATCATCATATTCCTATATCTCATTACCACACTTTATAGCATTGGTTATCTCACATTTGAGCGCGACCACCACAAAGTCCGCTTTCACTCGTTTATTGCGCTGTCATCACTCATGGCAATCGGGCTTGCATATTCTGCAAATCTATTCACGGCGTTCATTTTTTATGACTTACTTTCTGTTTGCACCTACATGCTTGTCAAGCATCATGGAGATGAAAACAGCGAACAACATGCCCTGACATATGCCTATTATCTCCTTATCCCATCAATGATATTGCTTCTTCCAGCAGTGATTTTGATATACAACTTTGCCGGCCACACAAACTTCATTGTCGGAGGGGTGCTTGGCGGCATTCCAATCTCACAGTTGATGATTAACATCCTCTTCTTCATGTGTATTTATGGTATATCCAAAACGGCAATATATCCTCTTCACAAGTGGTTAATTCATGCCATGGTCGCGCCTTCACCCGTGAGTGCCTTGTTGCATGCGGTATTGGTTGTCAAAGGTGGATTATTTTTGATGTATAAAGTCATCAATGAGACATTTGGCTTGGAGCTCCTTCGTCAGAATATTTATTCATTCAATGGTGTCTATTGGCCGGAGCTCTTGGCCGGTGCAAGTATAATCTTGGCCGCAATTTCAGCAATAGCAAGTGATAATATCAAACAGCGTTTAGCATACTCCACAATCAGCCAAATTGGTTATGTATCGCTGTGTATGTTCTGCTTTACAGATGAGGCCATGGCGGCTGCCAAAATGCAATTTGTGGCTCACTCCTTTGCCAAAATCAACCTCTTCTTCTACGCGGGATACCTCATGGCAAGATACCACGCAACAACAGTCAGTGAGTTGAAGTTCACCAGAAATCGCCTGCCAGTTGTCTTGTCAATCATGTGGCTTGTGCCAGCTATCAGTTTGATGTCAATGCCAATCACGCTTGGCTTTTTGAGTAAGCACTCAATGGTTCATGGATTAATCACTGGCCTCAACTTTGCAAGTTTAGCAAACCTGTTTGTCTTGATAGCAGGAATGTTCCTCTGTATTGCATATTTATATCCACTAATATTCCACATGTTGTCCTTCACAACCTCCCAGAATAGAAAAAGAACAGGGCAATTCTGGTCAACCTTCTTGGTTTATTTGAGTGTGTGTATTGTTTCAACTTGCACGGTAATATTTGGTATATTATTAAGTTGAAGATTAGATATGAAGATTTTGATTGTGAAATGCATCAATAATTTTTTCTTTTATTAATTGACTGTTTATGGATTTTTGATTAATATAAATTCGTTTAAAAGTTGATTAATATGGAAGAGAGAAATCAAAACAATAATGAGAACAAGAATGTTGTTGCACAACAAAAGGAAAATGTAGTAGTAAAAGAAAAAGATGAAATTGATAAACTAAAAAAAGAGAATGAGGAGTTAAAAAAACAGGTAGTCAGTTATGAAAAGCGTCTTAAGGGGGCCGACTATATTGCAAAAGAAGCTCAAAGGATGCTTGCCGAAACAAATGAGAAAGTGATTAAAGCAAATGCTGAATTGAGTATATTTAAAGAAGGTAATGCCAATCAAAATTTGATAAACAAAATAGAGCAGCTTGAACAAGATCTAAAAGACAAAAACCAAGATATAGAAGTAATGAAAAGAAATACTCAAAAACTTCTTAATAATAATAATTTTTTACTTGGGAGAAAACGCTTAAACGAAGCTGAAATCGAGAATTTGAAGAAGGAAAATCTGGCACTAAGGCAAAAGAATGGCGAAGAAGAAATTAATGAGTTAAAACAAAACATATCTATTTTAGAGCAACAGAATAATAATCTTGCTGAAAAAATTACACCTGGATATGAAACTAAGAATGAAAGTACGCAATATGATGAATACGATGTAAATCCATTCTGTTTATTCAATCCCGAAAATACTATTCCACTAGAAGAAAACAATAATCCTGCAGAATTTTCTGGCAAAAATGCCAATAAAAAGAAAGGTTTTGAAAAGAAATAGTATTTGTTGCGCTGCCCGAGGCCACGCCCTCGCCGTTTGGATATCGCTCCTCGCGTTGCTCCTCGCCTAAACGCGCTCTACTCCGCGCAATATCATCTCATTTTAGATTATCTATTATTTTATACCATTTATTGATAATTTTAAACTAACTATTGACAAAATATACATGAATAATAAAATTTAATTGTTTTAAAGTTTTTTATATGAATTATACAAATGGCAAAACAGACCTGACCGATAAGCAAATAACAGAGTTGGTAACTAAAAAAATCCAGGAAAATGAGGACGCACTGAAGAAGCTGGAAGATAAGAGCACTTTGACTCCAGATGATCTTCGCGAGTTATATGAATCCTGGATGAGCAGGATGAAAGAAATTTGGTGCACCGTACACAATGACGTTTGGGAAGAACCTAGGGAACCTGCCACTAATCTGGTCACCATTGGTAGCGAAGCGCATTGGAATATAGTGGAGACAAGGGGTAAAGAAATAATGCAAATGGACTTAGGTGAAAATAAAATAGTTTGTTGGTCTAGCACCTTGAAAGCATTGATCAACGAGATGGTGGATATAAATACTCTTGAAAAAGAAGAATATAATAAGTTAACAAATCAACTAGAGCGCTTCGAGAAACTCGGTGCGAGTAGCAAAGTACAATTAGCTGCTGGGGGAACAAATTGTTCGGTGTTAGATGCGGAAAAGTTGCTAGAGCTTAGCGATGCGGTAGAGCAATCAAATAAAGAAAAAGGCAAGTAAACATCCAACCATCTAAGCAATGTGGAAAACATAGGTGCTTTCGGCCCTTATTTCTCTTTCCCCTTCTTTATCTCAAAATCCTCTCCCAGATAAACGTTTCTAACTGTCTCGTTTTGAACTATCTCCTCTGGCTTGCCGCTACAAATAATCCTCCCACCGTAGAGAATATATGCCCTGTCAACAATCTCCAATGTCTCCCTGACATTGTGATCTGTGATGATAATACCAATGCCACGGTCACGCAATTTTGTTATCATGTTCTTGATGTCATTCACTGCAATGGGGTCAACACCAGCAAATGGCTCATCAAGCAACAGAAATGCAGGGTCAATCGCTAATATGCGCGCAACTTCAACTCTTCTGCGCTCACCACCTGACAGCACACCTCCCAAGCTCTTTCTGATATGCTGGATATTGAACTCTGTCAGCAGTTGCTCTAACCTCTGATTGATAATATCTCTACTCTTCTTTCCCTTACCATATTTAGCTTCCAGTGCAATGATAAGATTGTCCTCCACTGACATCTTCCTGAAAATAGAATTCTCCTGCGGAAGATAACCAATACCAATCTTTGCCCGCATATAAAGTGGAAAGCGAGTAATATCCACATCATCCATGATGACACTTCCACTCGTTGCATCGGCAATACCTACGATGATATAGAAAGAAGTGGTTTTTCCTGCACCATTTGGCCCCAGCAGAGCAATAATCTCTCCCTGTTCCGCATGGATGTTAAAATCGCTCAAAACAACCTTTTTACCGTAATTCTTGGATATGGACACAGCACTCAACTTGGATTTACCTTTGCTGTTCACCATCATAGAGATTACTCAAAAATGTATTTCACAGATTTGATATATTGAATACTTGTGATGACCGACAGCACCGCGGCAACGCAAAGCAAGCAATTTCCGATGAATAATGCAATCATGTTTGTTCCAGCAATGACTAAAAATAGCAATGAAATCATTTGCGCAGTTGTCTTTATCTTTGCCAACTTTGAAACTGGTATTGAAACCTTGTCTTTTGCCGCAAATTCACGTATTCCTGATACCACAAACTCACGGAAGAGAATAGCTATTGAAGGTATAACCCAGGCCTTTTCTACCGACACGAGCATAACAATGATTGACATTACCAGCACCTTGTCGGCTATTGGGTCAAGACAGCGCCCGAAGTTTGATACTACATTGTATTTCCTTGCAATATTTCCATCCAAGAAGTCGGTAATGCATGCAATGGCTATCAACACGATTGCGACAATTCTGCTGGCTGTTGTGTCAATCCACATGAATACACAGAAGATTGGCACCAATATGATCCTTATTGTCGTCAGAATATTTGGAACTTTGGCAATCGTAATCTTCATAAATGACTGCTACAAATTGGAATATCAATTTTTAATTGCAAGAGGTGGATGGGGCAAGAGGCGCGTTGCGCGGCGCGGAGCGAGTTTTTCGTCCGAGCGGAGCCGAGCGGGAGCGAGGGCGGATTGAGCGAGGAGGTTAAAAACCGCGAGGGCGTGGCCTCGGGCAGCGCAACATATTATTTTATTTCTCCTCCACCTAACAATACATCTCCTTTATAAAACACACATGCTTGGCCGGGGGTAATAGCACGAGCAGGTTGGTTGAGGCGAACTTCTGCATTTGTTCCATTAACATGGATTTTAGCATCAATGAGAGGTGTCTTGTCGCGCAAGCATACTTGACAGTCAAAAGAGTTTTGGCTATTCAGCAGGGCGGATGGTTTTACGAGGAAGTTGACCCCCGTAATTTGCAAGTTGTTGGTATACAGCGTTGGCTCTTCCCCGACATAAAGAATATTATTTGCAGTATCTTTCTTGACAACATATAACGGCTCCGTCCATGCAATACCGAGACCTTGACGCTGTCCTATTGTGTATTTCCAAAGGCCTTTGTGCTCGCCGAGTTTTTTTTTAGTTGAGATATGCAAGATGTTTCCCTCCTTGATATTTTCAGCAGCAAGATGCAGTGCTTTGAGATATTCCGTATAAGTTTTGCCACCAAAAAAGCAAACATCTTGACTTTCACTATATTGATTTGATGCATTCTGATATGGCAAACCAATCTCTGTTGCAAGACGAAAAACCTCGGCTTTTAGATAATCTCCCAGCGGAAAGAGGATGTCTGGCAAGGCAGTTGCGCGAATATTGTATATGAAATGGGTTTGGTCCTTCAGTGTATCACGCGCGCGGGTGATGCATGGCTGTCCGTTTATTTCCACATTTTTTGCATAGTGTCCTGTGGCAAGTTTAGCATTGTTCTTGCGACAGTATTCCAATACACGCCCAAATTTGAATTGTCTGTTGCAACTTGCACATGGGATGGGTGTGATGTTGTTAATTATCTGGTCGTGGAATTTGTTGATGACTTCTGTCTGGAATTGTTCACTCAAATCAAGGACACGATGCTCTATGCCAAGCCAATCACATATATGTTTTGCTTTTGCGATTGCACCAGTGCAGAAATCACCCAAGTTCATGGTTATTCCTACAATATTTGCATCTGGATGTTGTTGTTTCATGAGATAGGCAGACGTTCCACTGTCAACCCCTCCTGACATTGCAATGTAGATATTATCCATTGTATTACTAATTGTCATCTTGCATGATTGAGAATGAAGAACCTGATTGCCCTCTGTCTGTACCTTTACTTAAAAGTTCGTCCAAGACATCATTGCTATCTGACATATCCGGTACTTCTTCGTTTTCATCTTTCGCATTCATACGCAAACCTTCTTTTGCACGTTGAATAATGCCAGAAATTGTTTGTTCTTCTGTCTTTTTACATTGTCCGTTTACAAATGAGTTGTTTTCCAATGACAAAATGTTGTATGTCAAATCACCAACCAAGCTTGCATTGTTGCTGAGGTGAACTCTGTTTGCAATGATCTCTCCGTTGACTGTTCCACCTTGCGCGATGTTCAACTCATTTGCGAAGATTTTACCTTCAATGTGGCCACCATCCTTGACTGTCAGGACATTTGCGACTATTGTGCCATTAAATGTTCCGCTTGTATCAAATACACCATCAGAGCAAATTTCACCAATAATTTTGACACTCTTTTCCAAAATTGAAACATTTTTACTACCTGCCATAAACAACAAAACAAAAAACTACATTAATCCTCCTTATAATTTATAAATTGCAAAGGATTTACTTGTCGGCCGTGGATGAATATTTCATAATGCACGTGATTTCCTGTGCAACGCCCGCTACATCCTTGCTCTGCGATAATCTGTCCTTCCTTGACTTTCTGGCCAGCTCTTACATGTGCTTTTTTCAAATGCGCATATCTTGTTTTAATTCCATATTTGCTGCTACCGTGTTCTATTTCAACGACATTACCATAACCATTCTTTGTTCCGACAAACGAGACAACTCCTTCCTGAACTGTCTTAACTTTTTTATTCTCAATGACAATATCCAATCCACGGTGGAATGCTCTGACGCCCTTCATGAATGGGTCATGTCTAGTACCATAATGACTTGTCACTCTGTATACTCCGCCTGCTGGTGCACCGATTGGCAAGCTTGACACCAATTTCTCTTTTTCAACCAAGTTTCTGATAGACATTGCATAGTTGGTATTATTAATCTTTACATCGGTTGTATCACCGATTGATTTATTACGACCAAACTTGATTGGCAAGTCAAATTCAAAAGGTCCACCAACACCCTCTGTATTAGTATTATTCTTAACTTCACTTTCCATTGGTGCTAAATTCGTTGCTTTCATGTTGAGTTTTTTAATCTTCTTATTAAGCCGTTCGTTTCTCTTCTCCATTCCACTGTATATTGCAGAAAACTTTCTATCAATTATTCTTTTTGTGCTATCAAGATCCATATCGTTATTATTTTTGCCTGTTTCAATAGATTGTCTGACATCCAAATATGCTCCAATTTTATCTAACTGATCTTCAACACTTGAAAAATATTGATGATATTGTGCATTTTCTATTCTTAATGCTTTATTTTCTTGTATTATAATCTGATTTTCAATCTTGTTGTAATTAATATATGCATTTGTGCCATATGCTAACAAACCAATGAAAGCGCAAGTGATAGCAATTTGTGTCAATGTGCTAAGATGCAAATAGCGAGTTGTGCTGGCTGTTGTAATAACAAAAGTGCGTTCTGGAAAGATTTTCTCCAAGAATTTTACCTTTTTACTTACAAACATGACTACATCTTACAAATCTTTTTCTTAATGTCAATACATCAAGCGTAAATTACAATATAAACAAGTATTGAGGCGAGTGCTGCAAGAATGTCATCCAGCATTATTCCAGTGGTATTTTTCATCTTTTTGTCTACTACACAAATTGGATAAGGCTTTAGAATATCAAATATGCGGAACAGTCCGAAGATTGATAGATATTTGGCGAAATTAATCTCTTTTGTGATAAATTGTGCGGTAAAGCATATCCACATGACTGCGAAGATTTCATCAAAGACAACCTCCTTTGGGTCAATTTTTTGTTGCTTTGTGGCGATAAGATAAATCTTGACCAACAGCGAGCCAATAGTCAACGAAAAGATAAGTATCAATGATTGCAATTGAGCGGGTAAATGTAGCAGTAAATATCCAAACAATATTCCAAGTGCACTGCCGAATGTTCCAGGTGCATATTTGATTTTTCCAACGAACAAACCAGTGGCAACTAATTTGGAAAGGAATACGACTAATTTTGCAACACAATTCTTTCTACTTACAAATACCTGCAAAGATTGGGACATAAATATGCTGTTTGCACAGGGTGGAGCCGTGAAAAATTAAATGTCAATGTATTTTGCTTGTTGTTATGTTGTCTTTTTGGTTGTAAATTTTTGATAATAAAAAATTTTACATATATTATATTTTTGGTAATCTAGGTGGTATGGAAGCCTTCAGTAATCTTAATAATTGCATAAAAACAGTATATCAAGATGTAGCTAACTATGTAAAAGGAGGGAGAATTATGGTTGGCACAGAAGGAGTAGAATTATTGCGTGGACGCTGTAATGGTCTGCTTGCTGAAATCAATCGTTTTGCTGCGCACATTCCACAATCATACTTAGGAACTGCAATTCAATTGTCACGATTGGGTGCAATCAAGGAAAGCGCATTGATGTCTTTAATTATGGGTGTTCAAATGCTTGAGACGTTAGCAAAAATGGCCAACAATATGTATATGGCGCTTACTTCTGAACAGCTAAATAAGGCCATTTATGATTTTTATAATTTTTTAAATAGCGGTGAAACTATTTTTCAAAAACTTGAAAGATTTAATGCAGCAATGGCGGAACTTAAATTCAAAATAGAAAATTTTACAGAACAATCATGTAAGATAGCTAAAAAAATTAATGATGGGTATAAAGATGCGCGTTTGTGGCTTACTGATTTTGCGCATATCACTGGCCGTTTTGTATACGGTTTAGGAAAATTTACGAATTTTTTTGCAGGAGATAATAATTATGAGTTAAATAACAGAAAATTAGAACAATTTAAAAAAAATTGCGATAGGACATATGACATACGGCGTCGCACTCAAACAGAACCAGGTTTTTCCTGCGATTATCACTTGGAAAAAATGTATGACTATACACAAGACCAAAATATAGAAATCAAAACCCCAGCAGAAAGTGTATTGATGGCAAAGACAGATGCCATAGAAGCACTATCTTTTGACCTTTTTTGTAAAGAAAAACCTGCTTTATATCATGTGTGTGTTGCAAAATTCAAAGATGGATCTCATAGAATATGTGCTTGGATCGGTGATGATATTAACAAACCTCAAGCAATGGTAGAATTTGAATATGATAAAAACAATAAGTTCATTGATGATACGATTTGTTTGACTAAAACTGTTGCAACAAGCAATGAATTGTGTGCAATTATTAACAAAATTAACAATATATTTTGTGCCAAAGATGTTAACAAAAATACAAAAGAATTATACAGGAAATTTTTCTATGATAATATTATAAAAATTGAAGTGCCAAATAAATATGACAACAATGATGATGAAGTTAAAAAGTTAATTTGCACAGAAAGTAATTCTGCTTTATTTTGCCGTAAAAATGAGAGCAGCGTTTATAGTGCGCCAATATTTTACTTAACGCCGAAAGGCGTTTTAAAAGAATTGCAATAATCAATGTTTGTACTTAAGTGGGCATTATAGGACTCGAACCTACGATCTCTCGCATGTGAAGCGAATGCTCTAACCAACTGAGCTAAATGCCCTACAACCATGTCTGCAATTATGATTTTAATAATCAAGTGGTTAGTCGTTGTAGATTTCGTGCTGCGCTTGGCACTTCCTGATAAGCGCCTTGTCCTTCACAATGTTATCAACACGCTCGCGAACAAGCCCGAACAGATAGTTATACATTCCCTCCTTTGCTGAGAAGAATTTGTCACTTAGCACTGCTTCCAAGTCGCCTGACTGGATTAAGTTGTAGACAAGATTGACTGCGCGGCATGATTTGGCTTCTTTTTCACTGAATAAGAACAGCGCCATGATACGGTTGATAAATGGCAGTTTGTCTGACTTCAAGTTCAGCAGGCGCTTTGCCATGTTGAAGGCCAAAGCTGGGTCATTCAATTTATGTTTGGCAATGTAAGCCGAGGTTACGTACCAACGCCAGTGTTTTTCTGGATCTTTCTCTGCAAAGTCAAGCAAATAGTTCACGATATACCTATTGTCATCTGCATTTTGGCTGGCGGAGTAGTAAAATCCGGCTATTGATGGCACCCATTCGGAGCGCGGATCAAGCTCGCTCAATGCGTAAAACCACTTTTCAAGTTTTTCATAGTCATAGTCCTTTAATGGCGTTGTTTCACCGAATGTGTCTCCTGCATTTTGCAGTTTAAACGAGTAAATGCGGTATAAAAGTTCCTTATCACCCATGCTGAATAAATCCATTTCAAGTTTGCTTGGTGGAAGCGGTGTGATTGTGAAATCCACTTTTATTTTGTTCGTCCAGCCAGCCCACAGACAGCATTCAAAAGCAAAAAATGCCACAAATGCCATCCAAAATCTGTGTTCTACTTTACGTGCGGTCAAGCTTTTTGATATGCCGCGGTCAAAGTGTTGCATAAAACGAGTTTCCATCAGGCGTTTAAAGGCCACTCCAATTGTATTACGAGCAACTTTTTTTGTCCCGTTTTTTACTGAGCCAATCTTGCTGACAGCTTTTTTAGCAACACCTCTAACCATCTGCTAAACATTAAAACTCTTTTTTCTTCAAATCAATTATTGCTGCGAACACAAAAATGCCGCAGAATGCAAGTGTTTGTGTGAGGAAAAGTCCGATGCTGCCAATGGAGAAGTCGCTGTAAAGCAGCCATGATGTTTTTCCGAAGAGGTCCAATCTTGGTAAGCAGATTGATAATACGCGCAAAATGGAGCTGAGAATACTGTACAAATCAAGCTTTAATGATAGTGAAATATAGTAGACAAACGAGCCAATGACGCGGCCAATGATATACATCATAACGCAGCCGGCCAAGCTGTGAACTTGACTGTTAATGATGAGTGCGCAACAGAGGGTGAATGACAACATCAAAAGTCCTTCAAGGTAGATGCTGAGAGCCCAAACGAGTAGCCCTGTAAAAGATGTCTTTAGCAACAATAATATAACGCAAACTGGCACCAAGAGCGTCAAAAGTGTGATTGCAAAGCCGCAAAACAGAGCGATTAGCACCTTTGTGCGGGAAATTGAGTGCGACAAAATGACTTCAATCTCGTGGTTTTCAAACATTCTTTTGATGTAAAATACGACAAAAACTATAAATCCGAGCATGACTGCGATACGTGATATGCCCGCTGTGTAAGCTATCCGAGCCTCTTGCGCTTCCACGACCGCGTTTGAACCGATAAAGCAAGACAACCCAGCGCATATCAGCACAATGAAAGTTGTTCCCAAGAACAAAGCGTCACGCCTTGAAGCATAAAGTATCTGTTTTATTATACCGCGCATATAAACACAGGGAACAGTAGAAATGCTAAATTTTTATTTGCAAGGGTTATTTGTCTTTTGGTATGTATATTAATAATTATAACAATTTTTGTGAGTGATAATATTCATGGAATAAAAATGTGTGAAATATAAGTATTTTATACTTGACAAAAAAAAAAATCAATTTATGATATGTGCAGTTTTGTTATAACTTGTTTATATGAAGATGAAAAAGAATGCAAAGCAGTCGTTCACTCTGGTCGAGTTGTCAATCGTCTTGCTTATTTTGTCATTATTAGTTGGTTCTCTGTTGGTTGGGCGTAAAATTGTTGACCGTGCAAAGTTGCAGCGTATTATGTTTGAGTTCGATTATTATAAGAAGAACTTTGTACTTTTCCAGGATACATTTGAAGTGTTGCCAGGAAATGTTGACGTGACGACTTGTAAAAGGTATGCTGAATTCTCACAGGTTGTAACAGAGGAGGAGAGAAAATCTGGTACATTGCCAGAGCCAGGTAAATACTGTGTATCATTATCAAGTGGAACAGGTGCTGCTGATACACGTGTTGTTGAAGGTTATGTAAGTGCATCAGTGATTGCAAGTAGTGATAACTGGTTGCCTTTTGTTACAGGTATGCGTTTCATGAAATCTGGTAAAGTTCTTGATACGGTAAAGTATGGTATCGCAGAAAGTTTGTCTACATTGACTGGTACATCAGAGACAGAAGGTGGATTGATGGCAAAGTAGTCACCTGTTAAGACGGTTTATATTCCAGACGGAGGTACGGCAACATTGGAGGCTGGTGAAGCATGTTCTGACTGTATTTCTAATGCAATGGTTAAAGCAACACAAGGTGCCGCATCATTTGACTCAGAAGGTGCTTTCTCATTTGTTGGTGTTCCTGAAAATGTTACAGAAATGTATTACATTCGTGGTTCTCAGATGAGTGAAATGAAAAACACGTTATACCGTTCACGTATTTCTGGTAAGAACATTCTTGTCTCATATCGTAATACGGCTCCTACATCTGACGCACAAGGTATTTCAAATACAGCAACAGGTATCTTGTCATCAACAATGGCGAACATGATGGATGTTAAAATGGATGATGGTCAACCAGGAACAGGTAATATGCTTGCATTGAAGGGTGCTTATGCTTATTCAGCGGAAGGTGCAACGCATGCTCAAAAAGTTTGCTATAACTCAACATTTGAAAATGTTGGCACGGCATTCTATCTTGACAACTCTGATGTAAAATACGGTTGCAATATTATCTACTTAATGAGCAACGAGTAATCATCTTGATGTTAAGTTTAAATAATAAGGCCTACGCTTCGGCGTGGGCTTTTTTTATAGCTATTGATAATAAAATTTGATTTCTATAAGTTCCATTGATGCAAATTTTTGATACCATAGATAGCACGCAGTTAGAGGCCAAGCGGCAGATTGATGCGAAGGGCGTTATAATAAGCGACAAATTATTAGCATTACATCAAACAGACGGTATCACGACAAAAAAGAATATTCCATGGAAAACAAAACGCGGTGATTTCAATTGTTCATATGTGTTTCATGAGAACTACTTGAAGTTTAGTGATATACATTTTACTGAATTCTGTTCTGGGCTTGCAGTTAGGGACACCATACTTGAAATTTGCCCTGATTTGAAGAGTGAGGTGAAAATCAAGTGGCCGAACGACATTCTGATAAAAAAGTGCAAAATCTGCGGCATTTTGGCAGAGTTCTACAAACAACATATTATCATGGGTGTTGGCGTAAATTTGATTGCTCATCCAAAAACAACAGAACACTTTCCGGCGACCAATTTACTTGCTGAAACGGGTACTCGTATTGAGCCACAGGATTTTGAAAAGATATTGGATAAATATTTGAAAAGGCACATTGCGAACTTGCAACAGTATGGTTTTTCAGTTATCAGAGAGAACTGGAAACGGAGCGCTTACATGCTTGGACACAAGCTGATTTTGAGGGATAACTGCGTTGTGAAATTCAAGGATATTAATGACAAAGGGTGCTTGATTGTTGAAAAGGAGGATGGTACGAACGATATTGTTATCAGCAGCGATGAGGTGATTGGTGGTATTCAGAACTAAACTTTTAGCGTCTTTTGATTGACATTTGCAGCCTTAATGAAGTCATTGATGTATTTATCTTTTGCATCAAAAATATCAAATGCTGGACCATCAAAAATGATCTCACCGTAGCGTAGGACAATAATTCTGTCGCCAATTTGCAGTGCCGAGTTCAAGTCATGCGTAATTGTCAACATTGTTGCGCCAGTTTTTTGTCTGGTTTTGTTGATTGTATTGTTGATTACTTCACAGATAATTGGGTCAAGGCCAGTAGTTGGCTCATCAAGCAAAATCAAACTTGGCTTCTTTACTATTGTTCTCGCTAAGGCAACACGGCGTTGCATCCCACCAGATATTTCACTTGGTTTGTTCTCAATGGCCTGTTCTGGGATACCGAGTTCCTTCATTAAATTTTCAGCAATTTCTTTCATTTTGTGTGGGTTTTTTTTCTTAATGAATAGGTCATAAAACATGATATTCTCCCAAACCGATAAATGGTCAAACAGTCCAGAATACTGAAACAAAAAGCCAATCTTACGCATGACTTTTTCTCGTGCGCGCTCTGTAATGCCAACAATTTCTTGTCCGTCAATTTTTACGCTACCTTTTGTAGTCTCCAAAAGCATACCAACAATACGCATCATGACCGATTTTCCCATGCCGCTCTCGCCGAGAATTACGACACTCTCGCCTGGCTGGCAATCAAACGAGATGTCATGCAAAATCTCGCGTTTGCCAAATGACTTTTTTAGATTTTTTGCCTCAACTTTTACGCCTGCCATCGTTATTTGCCTTTAACATCGCTTGCGATTGTCATTTTTACAATCTTGTCTGGGTCTTGCACCAAGCCATTCTGCATTGAATTGCCCTTTTTGATGTTGTCAACAAACTCCATTCCGCTTACAACATATCCCCAAATTGTGTATTGACTGTCAAGATATGTGCTGTCCGCTGTCACAATAAAGAACTGGCTATCTGCACTGTTTGGATCTTGTGCTCTCGCCATGGAAACGGCACCGCGCTTGTGGCTGTATTTTTTTGTAAATTCCGCTGGTATTTTCTTTCCACTTCCGCCAGTTCCATTGCCGTTTGGATCACCTCCTTGCGCCATGAAACCTTCTATTACGCGGTGGAACGTTAGGCCGTTGTAGAACTTGCTACGAACAAGTTCTTTGATACGCGCAACGTGTTTTGGTGCAACATCTGGCAACATGCGGATGACAACGCGACCATCTTTCAAATCAAGATACAATGTGTTTTCCATATTTGTTTCAATTTTACGAGCTAATCCCATTTTTGTTGAATGCATGTAAGTAAAACAGACAAGACAACTCAATCCAACGGCGAGAAAAAAACCTTTTAAAAAATTGGACTTTCGCATATTTCTACAAATATACCAAGTTTTTATTTGTCAAATCTATTTTTTGGTATTGTTGTTGCAACTGCGCTGAGCGAAATGCGAACCGCGATTATATGGCATCTGGTGGTACAATAGAAAAACAAATTGTTTAACAGAACAAATTAGATGATTTTAAGTTTGCAAGATAAACATGCTCACTTCGTTGCAATATTGCTATACTTTCCCAACTACCAGCGTCCATCCAATCAAAATTAGCTGAAATGCAACACATATTTTGGCTTTTTTCCGCGATTGCATAATCAATGGATGTTTTCTTGATTTGCAAAAATTCTTGCTCACTTGGATATAAAATTTCAATTCCATTTTGTGTTTTTTCTCGTGTGAAAGCAACTTTTTTAGTATTCTCAAACGATTGTGGATGATATTCTTCAATTTCTTGTTTTAATAACTTTGTATTAAACAAAAACATGCCACTATTCCACAAATAATTACCTTCGAACAAGAACTTTTTGGCCAATTCAATGTTTGGTTTTTCCGTGAAAGTTAACACATTGTTAACTCTTCTTCTACCAATCTTGTTTGTTTTGATATATCCATATTCAGTGCTTGCACAGGTTGGTTTAATACCAAAAATAGTGTGCTTGTCTTGCAAATACGGAACAGAAAAAGCCATCTGCAAATCAGACGCAAACTGTTTATAGTCATTAATATACAAATCAGTTGGTGTTACGAACAGCAAATTGGCGCTTTTGTTTTCTATTAAACTAAGTAAAATTGGTGCAAATGTGTTATGGTTTTCTGGCTCAACAATTAACTTGACATTTCGTTCACAAATCATTGTTAGCTGTTCAATCGCAAGTGCCTTGTGTTTTGTATTTATTACGATTGTCAAGGTTTCGTGCCTAAAAACAAACCTCAATCTCCTAATAGTTTGTTGAAAAAAACTGCTGCCATCAACCAAGAATGAAAGAAATTGTTTTGGTTTTTCCTCTGTTGAAATTGGTGCCAACCTTGTTCCAAAGCCACCTGCAAGGATTATTGGAGCAACTTTCATAGCAAGAAATATAGTTTTTATCGGCAGTTTGTAATTCCAATTGTCAAGGTTTTTGTTCTTGATAAAAAATCTTCATGTTGTGCTGCCCATGAGACCACGCCACGCATTAGCGTTTTTTTATTTCATCACTCAATACGTCTTCGCTCATGCTCGGTTCTGCTCGGAGTAAAAACTTGCTCTGCACTACGCAATCTATCTAAAAGAAAATGTTGCAAATAATTTTTATACAAATATATGTACCATGTAAGTTAATATGAAAAACAAGAAGATATTATTGGCGCTTAGCCTTTTAGCTGTTGTATCATGTCAGAATAACGTTGAATACAAAGAAGAAGCCAAACAATCAGAGCAGGTGGTTGTTCAAGAAGAAAAAAAGGAGCCAACGCCAGACGAGCTCTTTGGGAAAATGTGCAGCGATGACAAGGCATTTAATGAATACTCGCAAAGCATCGAAAAAAGAGCAACAGAAGATCATCCATATTTCTTGGGAAAAATCTATTACGAAAATAGGTTAAATAAAGTTCAAAACTTGAATTGCAATGTTGTTGCTAAGAGACAAAGACAGTTGGCATTGAAGAGGAGCAAAAGAGGTGTAAAAAGTTTAAAGAAATACATCAGCAGCTGCAATGCAAAAAAAGCCGAGAAAATCAAGCAATTAAATGAAAATATCAAGCTTGCAGAAAAGGGAAAATTACCAGAAGGTGAAAAGTTTGTATTACAAATAGACAAATCATCTAACCTCCAAAAACGCAACGATGATGGTATTCAGGATTGCTGCAAACGTGCTATGATTTACAACCCAGATGACCCAACAAAAAAAGTCAATGCCTGCTATGGTATCGGCAACTACAAAGACGGTTTGAGGGAGGTCTACTACTTGGAGAACACAAAAATCAAAAC
>JAFSXL010000077.1 GCA_017444125.1 Rickettsiales bacterium
AGAGAGTAGTTTAAACTTTGCATCATCTCTTAAATTTAAAAAATCTTTTACACTTATAGAATTATCTATTGTATTATTAATATTATCTTTATTAGTTGGTTCACTTCTTGTTGGTCGTCAAATTGTTGATAGAGCTAAGATACAACGTATCATATTTGAATTTGATTACTATGAGAAAGCTTTTCATCAGTTTTATGATACGTATAGGACAACTCCTGGTGGGTTGACACAAAAGGAATGCATGAAACATAGTATATTTCAAGGAAAAATAAAATATATTGGCTCTAGCCCAAAAGAGACAACATATTCTCATGAGGTATATTGCAACGGAATGTGTAATTCAAAACATATGACTTCACCAAAAATATATGATAGCTTGTCATATAAAGGTGCTTTTCATGGAATTGCAAACTTGTTGAAAAGCGGGCTTGCTTCGGAGGACGCTGTTCTTTATACAGATGAGACAACTGGTTATGACAATACCGTCCATAAATCTTCAGCCGCTCCATTTGTGAATTCTGACAACAACGTTTATATTGAAATATTTGCGCGAAGTTCGTTTGACAACAACGTTTTCTTCTCATATGCCGGATTTGCACCATATGGTGGCTATGATTATAAAGATGTTGACTATGGATATACACAAAGAGTAAGATATATGCCCGGAATTAACAATCTGGTTACTAAAAAACATGAATTTAATAATAATGATTATTATCAAGCAATCAATAATCATAGCGCGTTAATATTTTTTGATATTCCAGTTGATATTAAATATGTTGATGGTCAAGGTTTCAGACATAGTACCTCTGTTGGCGGGAATTCTGAAAAGGCAAATGGAGCCATTTCGTCAAAGCAAATGTCTGAATTGGATGCTAAAATAGACGATGGTCGTCCTGGTAGTGGTAAATTACTTGCCCTAAAAACTGGTCGTGCAAGAAGATCAGGCGCAACAGAAACTGATATTAAACAAACATGCTATGACAAAACTTTTGAGGAGATTGACAAAGCAATTTATAACTCAGACACAAACTTAAAATACGGCTGCAATATCATCAAAGTAATGGAAGACGTGAAATGATGATATAATTTTTTTAGAATTAAAGTTTCTAAAAATAGCTTATTAAACAGGTCGCTTACTTGCAAGAGATTGTTGGTGAGCGATTTTTTTGTTACGCCGCCCGAGGCCACGCCCTCGCCGTTTGCAATCTCCTCGCTCCGCTACGCTCCACTTCGTCCAGCAAACGCGCTCCGCGCCGCGCAACAAATTTTGGTTTTATCATGAATACTATTTCAAAAAGAACCAAAACTCCAACCAAAATGCTCGGAAATCGTAGTTCATGCCCTTGTTGCCAAGCCATTTGCCGTGGAGGGAATGTGTATATGCAAACACAATGAACTTTCCAGGTGCAAGCTTGCGTGCCATGAAGAGGTCAATTGCCGTGTAGCCATTGTTGCTTATGAAATTGAATGCATCCATGTTGAATTTGCCGCCCTGCGCAAAGCCATAAAGGCGCTTGCCCTTGTTGATATATGCCTGCTTTTTGATGTAGCCATAGAACATCCAATCTTGTAGCCAACGATGTGTAAATTTGTGGACGTATGTCAGTTTCATCTCCATGATGTCACGTGATGGTATAGAGTTATATTGCGCGCGGTATTTCAAGTTGAATGTAATAGAGTTCTCGGGATTAAACCTATAACCAAATTCAATACCAAAGCCGTGCTTCCATTGTGAGTAATCACCATAAGTATCCAGTCGCCCCGAGCCCTTACCAAAGCTTGGTGTGAATATGTCGGTGTATAGGGAAATGCTGAAATTTTTCTCATTAACAATGGCATATCTGGCAAACAAATTGACCTGTTGCAACGCAAATGCTTTATCAGCAATTCTGCCAGTAATTTTACCATTTTTGTGAGTGAATGTCTCGGCAAAGAACACATCCGCACCAATCGTTATTCTCTCAGTCAAACCATACTCTGTGAACAGACCCGCCCATACAGAAGATACTTTGTCGCGTTTGTTGTATCGTCCGCCGCCCATGGGATTATTGTGCCAGTTGTAGTTGACATACGGATTTAAGAATAGCATTCCTTTTGGTTGGGGAAAGGCCTCAAATGAAAAAGAGGTTTTGTTGCAAACGGCAAATATCAATTCCACAAGAGCAAAAAATACTATCCTCATTGACTTGTGTGTGATGATCCTAAAATTTATTGCAGATGTTTATGAGAAGGGAATTTTATTTGTCAATACTACATACTCTTCCATAATTTTTTTATAATACACCTCCGCGTTCGCGTAAGCATAAAATATTGATCTTTCATAAGGATTAATTGCATATTCTTCTGCATAACATTGTTTGTATGCCAAATTACATAACCAAAAAAAATGCTTCCACATGATGATTTCTGCGTTGCAATATCATTAAAATAATAGAAAATGTAAAATGAGATGATAATATAACTTTATATTATATTTCTAAAAAAGTTTCTAATAAGTAAATAAAAAACGGGTCGGCTCTGTCAGAAATGGCGGAGCCGATTTTTCACTTGCAAATTATAAACTTTGAAGTGTGAGAAGATGAGTTGAAATGAGTAGTTTGAGCGTTCATTTGCAGAGCTTTCCTGACTTGAAAAACATTGTCGTGGATGCTGATGTAGTGGCCAAAATGGACTTGGTGCGGGACATTTGCAACAGCGCGCTGTCGTTGAGAAAAGAAGCAAATATTCGCGTGCGCATGCCGATTTCAAAGATGACTTTGTGCAGTGGCAGCACTGATTTAGACCTTGCGCGCGAGCTGAGTGGCGAGTTTTTGCAGATGATAAAGCAGGAAATTAATGTGAAAGAGGTTGAAATTTTCAGTGGAAATATTGATGAAATTGCAAACTGCGAGGTGGTGCTAAATATGCGCGAGTGCGGGAAAATATTCGGTGCAAACCTGAAAAATATTCTTGCGGCGCAGAAAAATGGCGAGTGGAAAATCGGTGAAAATGGCAATCTTCTTATTGCTGGCGCGGAGGTTGACAAGGCGCTTTTCAAGGTAGAATATAAACCAAAAGATGGTTCAAAAGCAATGCAGTGCGCGCTCCACAATGTGCTCGTCATGATTGACACAAAAATCACGCACGAACTGCTTCTGGAAGGGCTCTCGCGCGATGTCGTGCGCATGGTTCAGCAGGCAAGAAAAGATAACGGGCTGTTTATTTCCGACCGTATTGAGACAACAATTTTCTCCAAAGATGCAATATTTAGCGAGGTTCTGGCCCAGTGGAAGGACTACATACAAGAGCAAACGCTTTCAGAAAAGTTGGAGCTTGTCAGTGATTTTAGTGAGGCCGAGCAGGAAATTGTGGAGATAGATGGCTACAAATTTGGCAACAAGATAAAGAAGATTTAGTTATGCGAAAAACGATTGCAAACGCGGTGAGCTATACTGGCATCGGGCAATATACGGGCAAATATCTGACAGTCACATTGAAGCCAGCCAAGGCGGGAAGCGGTATTTTTGTGTGCCGAACGGATATTGGTGTCTGCAACCCGATTATCAAAGTTGGCCGCGAGAGCACTTTTGATGCCGCGCATTTGAATACCACAATGTCAAACGGCGAGGTAAAATTGCTGATGATAGAACACTTGATGTCGGCAGTTTGGGCGCTGAAAATCACCGATTTGGAGATAGATGTTGACGGCGAGGAAGTGCCGATGTTTGATGGCAGTGCAAACTACTGGATAAGATTGTTGCGCTCGGCTGGCATAGTTGATATTGGCGAGGATGACTGTGTTTATAATATCCCGCATGAAATCAAAGTTGAAAACGGTTTTGGAAGCATAACTGCGCGTCCGTGCGACCATTTACGTATCAATTTTGAGCTTGAATTTGAAGAAAAAACGATTGGCAAACAGATATTTACTTTTGATGAAACGAAGCAGAATTACTTCACTGAAATTGCACCAGCGCGGACATTTTGCACCGAAGAGCAAGTTGCTATTCATAAGTCAATCAAGAAGCATTTCAGCAACGTTGATATGGTGATTTTTGGTGATAACGGTGTGAAAACGATTGATAACTATTTACGTTTTCCGAACGAGCCAGTACGCCACAAAATCCTTGATGTAATTGGTGATTTGATGACAACAGGTAAATTTATACATGGCGAGTTTGACTGCTATAAATCAGGGCACGCACTGAATAGAATGATGATAGATAAAATATTTGATTTGACGAAATGAACGAAGAGGAAAAGTCCACAAAAGAGCTTTTGAAACCAATATTTGCAAGGTTTGTATGCTTTGTGAAAGTTGACTGGATTTTAATTAAAACTTCAAGTATATTTGTAAAAATTCTGTTTTTGGCAGGCATTGCATGTTTGCTTGTCAACCGTTTTACTGGCATACAAAGCAGATTGTTTGGCTATGCATGTATTTTGGCGTCTTTCGCGTTGTTTATTATGCACTTAGATATAAACAGTTTTTTTAGACATATGTCACTCAATAGACGATATTTTTCTCCAGTGCTTGAGAAGATAATCTTTATTTTTCCACTGATTGCATTTATGCTTGTAGTGATTTTATTAATAAAGTAAATCGCGCAAAAAGCAGATAATTTTTGATGGCATTTTGAAGATAAAACCACGCTTTGCATTGGCATATTTATTGAGATTGTCAATGTAAAAAGACAGCGCACCAATGATTTGAATGTTCTCCTCTTTTGCAAAGTAGACAGGCACTTTTTTACGGACAGTCGCACTGGTCTTTATGTATTCATTATCAATGACGCCAATCTCGCAGTTGAATGTATTTTGAGCCAGCGGAACTGTGTTTTTGTACCTTGCTACACCGCCACAGAGCAAAATTTTGTTGAATGATATTTTTTTGTATTTTTTCTTGATGTCCTTGTCAATGCAGTCAAATAGCTCACTCAAACGCGCATCGGCTACTTCTCTGGCCTGAAAAACTCTCCGAATATCAAAACATTCAGAGTTTTTTATTTCTCC
>JAFSXL010000078.1 GCA_017444125.1 Rickettsiales bacterium
CAATTGGAACGGCATTAAATGCTAAAATGATGTCAGAACTTGATGCAAAAATGGATGATGGCAGA
Organism: Rickettsiales bacterium; assembly: GCA_017444125.1. Classification (GTDB taxonomy): domain Bacteria; phylum Pseudomonadota; class Alphaproteobacteria; order Rickettsiales; family Deianiraeaceae; genus UBA4311. The sequence goes on from JAFSXL010000078.1 coordinate 66, forward strand.
CCTACAACTGGAAGATTGATTGGTTTAAAAGGTGCATCTGCTTATGGTATAACCGATGCAAATTTGTCTGCTGAATATTGCTATGACAAAGCTGGAAACGACATTGAAAAGGCAATTTACAACAATAGCAAGGACTTGAAGTATGGTTGCGATTTTGTTTATGTATTGACAGATGTTAAGTAAATCTTGACTATAAAAAACCATGTCAATTCTCGGTGTGATGGCGGAAAAAACGCATTTTGCAAAAACGGAGGAGGAACTCAGAAATAGCTGGGAGAAAGAGGCAACATTCAATGCTTCGGTGGAAAAAAATAAGGATAACAAGGAATATGTATTCTTCGATGGGCCTCCGTTTGCAAATGGTTTGCCGCATTACGGGCACTTGTTGACTGGGTTCATCAAGGATATTTATGCGCGCTACCACACAATGAAGGGCGAGAAAGTTGAGCGCCGCTTTGGCTGGGATTGCCACGGTTTGCCTGCTGAAATGGGCGTTGAGAAAACACTCACAAAAAACGAAGTTGAAATCATTGATGAGGATGGTAAAAAGAAGAAGTTCTCCGGCGGCAAGCAAGATATTAAGCACCTGAAACCCAATACCAATCGCAGCCAGATTGATGGTTTTGATGGAATTGAAGAATTCAACAAATTGTGTCGTGAAGACGTGCAGAGATATACCAGCGAGTGGAAGGAATATGTCAATAAACAAGGGCGCTGGGTGGACTTTGACGGTGGCTACAAAACCATGGAAACTCCTTACATGGAGAGCGTGATGTGGGCGTTCAGCGAACTCTACAAGAAGGGTCTCATTTACGAGGACTACCGCGTAATGCCTTACTCTTGGAAGTGCCAAACCCCTGTCTCAAACTTTGAGACAAAAATGGATAATGCCTATCGCCAGCACGAGAGCAAGTCGGTGTATTTGAAATTCCGCTTGAAGAAAATTCCTGATTTTATCCAGAAGACATTTCCTAATTGCCAGAATGCTTATATGCTGGCTTGGACGACAACACCATGGACTTTGCCATCTAATTTAGCACTTGCAGTCAATGGAGGAATTGATTACACCGCATTTGAAAAAGACGGAAATGTCTATATCTGCGCCGAAGCTCAGAAGGAAAAGATGAGGAAGATGCTGGGGTGCTAAAATTTGTGTTCCTCAAACTGAATATCCTGAAACGCTGTAAAATCAGCAATTATCCCTTCTGGAACATCGGCTGGAATGTGTCGTTTTTCGTCCACAAAGAAGAGCTTTGCATTGATATTCTTAGCGAATGTAGCATCTGACGCAGAGTCGCCAAACATCCACACTGTGCTTGGATTGACATCAAACTCACCAATATCATATTCACTTTTTATCTCATCAAGTGCAAGTTGATACATCTCCTTGTCTGGTTTTTTGTAGCCATTATGAGCACCAATTATAGCATGCATATATGGTGTAAAACCGAGCCGCTTCACCTCTGGCAAGACAATATGACGCGGTTTGTTGCTGATAATGGCTTGATAAATGCCTTGATGGTATGCATACTGCACGAATTCAAGCGCACCGGACAACGGATAAACCAAATTATGAGAACATGCGCTATAACCAAATTCGTATTCTGCATGAATTGCTGGCTCAAATTTCTCACCAAACAGTGCAGCCAATACGGTTGTGAATTTGCTCCTATTTATCACCTTCATGTCTTTTTTTGTCCTCAATGGAATATGATATTTCTCGCACAAAATATTTAACGCATCCATATAAACCTGCTCCATTGCTACCAGCGTGTCATCAAAATCATAACAGATTATCTTTGGTTTTGGATAGAGCATAAACGCACGGCTGACATTATAACTCGCTCATGCATAAAATCAAGTATTACATTTTGGTGTTGCGCTGCCCGCGGCCACGCCCTCGCCATTTGGCTGCGCCTCGCTC
>JAFSXL010000079.1 GCA_017444125.1 Rickettsiales bacterium
ACGCTCTTGTTTTTCATCTCGCCAAACTTCCTGACCGACAAAGTGTTATCTTCAATCTCCTTTTTACCAATAGTAATAATATAAGGAATTTTCATTTCACTATGATGTCTAACCTTATAGCTCACAGTTTCCTTGCTCAAATCGCATTCACAACGAATTCCATAATTTTGCAGTTTTTTTGCAGTTTCTTCAACTTGTTTATCAAAATCATTTGAAACTCCAATTACAACCGCCTGCACTGGTGCAAGCCACAATGGAAGCGCTCCCGCGTGGTTTTCAATAAGTATTGCAATGAAGCGTTCAAACGAGCCAAGCACGGCGCGGTGGAGCATTACTGGTGGTTTTTTTGTTGCATCTTCTGCTACATATTCCGCACCAAGTCGTTGTCCTAAATTGAAGTCAACCTGAAATGTTCCACATTGCCACTCACGACCAATCGCATCGCGCAACGTGAACTCCAACTTCGGGCCATAAAATGCACCCTCACCCTTATTCAACTCCATGTCAATTCCCATCTGCTCCATCGGCTCGCGGAGCGACTTCTCGGCCTTGTCCCACAGCGCATCACTGCCAACTCGCATCTCTGGGCGATCACTGAACTTCACCTTTATATCCATAAATCCAAAGTCGTCATAAACCTCCTTCAAGAGCTTATAAAATGCCACACACTCGCTCGCAATTTGGTCTTCGCTGCAAAAAATATGCGCATCATCTTGAACGAACCCACGCACACGCATCAGCCCATGCAGTGACCCACTTGGCTCGTAGCGATGGCACTTGCCGAACTCCGCCATACGAATTGGCAGGTCTTTGTAGCTACGGATTTTGTTTTTGAAAATCTCCACGTGGCAAGGACAATTCATTGGTTTTATTGCAAAATCCATATCTTCGTCATCAATTCTGGTGATAAACATATGCTCGCGGTATTTCGCCCAGTGACCTGACTTCTCCCACAAGGTTTTGGAGACAATCTGCGGCGTTTTGACCTCAATGTAGCCGTGCGCCTGCAACTTTTTCCGCATATAATCCTGCACAATGCGGTATAAAGTCCACCCGCGCGGATGCCAAAAAGCGCAACCCGGTGCCTCCTCTTGTATATGGAATAAATCCAGCTGTTGCCCCAATTTGCGATGGTCTCTTTTTTCTGCCTCTTCCAGCATTGTAATGTATTCATCCAGTTCTTTTTGTGTAGTCCAGCAAGTCCCATAAACCCTTTGCAACATTACATTTTTGCTATCTCCTCGCCAGTATGCCCCAGCAACTTTCATCAATTTAAAGTGTTTCAAAAATCCCGTGCTTGGCACGTGTGGCCCACGGCAGAGGTCGGTAAAGGTGCCTTGGGTGTAGGTGGTGATGAGTTGGTCTTGAAGAAGTTTTTTATAATCATCAATTTTCACACAACAATCAAGGATGTCGTGTAAAAAACCATATTGGATTGCATTATTTTTATATTGTAATATCTCATCCTTAGTCATATTTTTCTCTTTTCCTGTCTCTTCATCAAAATTACGAAAATAATAGGGATCATCTACACCATTTCCATACTGATGATTAAAAGGTTGTCTATTGTTATCTTTTACCAAACTAACAACTGCTTTTATTTTATGCAACTGACAAAAATTATCTACTTCATCAAAAAGTTTATCATATTTACCTCTATCAGTAGTGTATTTTTCGTCAAAGCATGCTTTTATAATATTATCTTTTGATATTCTGACGTCTTTAATAATATTTTTATCGTACTTGCGAGCAACATACTCAAAAAAGGTATAATTGTGATTGTCAACCAAATCAAGTTGTTTTTTATAATCCTCAATAATCTTCTTGTGTTCATCGTAAAATTGTTCAAGAATTTCTACAAAATAACTTAATACTTTGGAAGCGTTATTACTCAATTTTTCTCCCAACAACTCAACCTTATACTTCTCGTTTTGTTTTGAAAAAAAATCAATCGCCTCTTCTTTTGTTGTTTCTTTCCTCACAACCTCAAAATCCTTCTCCGCCAACTCGTGCATTTTTTTCTCAATTTTTGGGAAATCTTCGGTTGTGATTTTCGTGTCATCAGTCAATTCAAAATCGTAATAAAATCCGTTCTCCACTTCTGGGCCAAAACCAAAATGCACCTTGTCGCCGTATAATTCTCTCATTGCTTGGGCAAACAAGTGGGCGCAGGAATGCCTCATTGTGTCCAGTAAAATCTGCTTGTCTTTGGTGTCTTTTGTGTCGGAGGTGATGATTTTCAATGTGCAGTCCGCCGTGAGTTTTGTAGCCAAATCAACTACTTTATCATTAACAACAGCAACCACGGACTTTTTCATTAAAGAGTGCGAAATACCCTCCGCAATTTCTTTAACAGAGATATTGTCCTCAAAAACTCTCTCACTTCCATCAGGAAAAGATACTTTTATTGACATGCTCCGCGATGCGCTTGGAATTATAAAAATCAAGCTGGATTGTTAATCTCCACCACCTTCGCTTCGGGCGTGTAGACATAGTATTTCTTGCCGACTTGCTTTGCCAATTTATACTCAAAATCCTTCATCAGGTCGTCAACTTTAGCTTTGCTGGCCTCTTCCATCTTGACAAACACCACTGGTCTATCACGATCAATCAAGTTTTCAGCACCATCCAAAGCCTCAAACTCCATGCCAGACATGCTAATTTTTATCACATTAACCTTTTGTTTTAATCTCAAATCATCAATTCTCTTAATTTTATACGCACCATTTGCATCCTCAACAAGCTTAGTTTTGGCATAATTTTTCATCTTGAATTTCTCAATTCGCGCGCGAGTATCCTTGTTTCCAAGAGCAAAATTCAGTGGTGCAACTTTACTTTGAAGACCATTGATTTCAATATTTCTTTTCAAAATGTTATAAGGCATTTCCAGGGCCTCAAATGAGTAGACAAAACGCACCTTTTTTGGTGACTGCAACAGCCAATACAAAGTTTCATTTCCAATGTTTGCACCAACATCTAAAATCAAGGCATTGTTTGGTATAAATTCATCAAGTTCTTGCAGCTTTTTTTGCTTGTAGAATTTGTTTTTGTCAACGATTTTTGTCTGAATTTTTTCCACAGCATAGTTAGGGACATAAAATTTTACTTTATCCTTGATAAAAATATCATCCTTCATGGACATTTTTATGACAAGTTGCTTGTGTTTTTTGAGGACCTTCTCAGTTTTATCAAGCATTTTTTCAGTTTTTTTCAGAATTTTTTTCTGTTTGCCTTGAATTTGCACAATTTTGATAGAACAAAAAATTGCAAAAACCAGTATCAATGTACCAAAAATCACATGCATCGCCCATGATATGATGGTTTCTTTTTCTAAATAGAGCATACACCTATTTGCTTACTTTCTTCTTCAAATCAATAATGCCCTTTGTGATTTGGACTATCTTCAAAACGCGTTTTAAAATTATGAAAATATTTAGAGAAATTAGCACCCCAACAAGACCAATCAACACTTTTAGAAGAATGATTATCTTGTCAAAACTGGATTTGACTGAATATACAGTGTTTTTTACACTTTCAACTGTCCCCTGTACAGATTTTATCTCTCTTTTGGCGTCATCAACGATGCCATTCATGTCTTTTTTGACATCATTGACAACCCCTTGAAAATCTTTTTTCACATCTCCAACAATATTTTTGACTTCTTTTGTTATTTCGTCCGTGCCTGTTTTTACTACACTTTTCACTATGTTATCCATGGACGAAGAACTGATTGCAGCGCCAGCATTTGAAGCGCCCTTTACAATATCACTTAATGCTGCATTTGATGATGTTTCAATGGCTAAAAAAGCTACCAAACAAGCCATTGAAAATACTATTTTTCTATTCCTCATAACTTTTCCAAAAGTTGTTGTACATTATAAAAATCAAGGTATTTTTTTATTTCACATTATGTTTGTGTTTTGTAAATTTTAGTTGCGCCAGCACGAAGCGCGTTTGCGCGAGGAGCGGAGCGAGGAGCAAGATGCAAACCGCGATGGCGTGGCCACGGGCAGCGCAACATAAAAAACAAATCGGCTCCGCCATTTCTGGCAGAACCGACCTGTTTTTTATTTACTTATTAGAAACTTAAATCTAATAAAATATATCATCATTTCATTTCACATCTTCCATTACTTTGATGATATTGCAGCCGTATTTCAGATTATTACTGTTTGCATAAATAGATTTGTGAATATTATCACTTGCACCATCGTAACAGATGCTTTCGTAAGCATTTCTGCTGGTGCCAGCGACATGAGCCAAACCACCTTTCATTGCAAGTAGACGTCCTGAGCCAGGTCTTCCATCATCAATTTTTGCATCAAGTTCACTTGAAATTTTAGCAGTTAGTGCAGATGTATTAACACTGTCATTTTGCGTTCCAGTTAAGCGGCCGTTACTGTCGTATCTTTTAGCATGTGATGCACGCGCCAAGACGATTAAATTATGATGATCTACTACCCTAAGAAAATTTGGATTTTGATACTCATGGCTGTATGTAGTTGAAAATCTTATATTGCTTGCATAATGCATACATGAGGCCATCCAAAATTCACTAACAACACTGCTCATTGGTGCGACCAACTGTATAAAACTCTCCGCGTCAAACGATGCCCAATTTCCAAATCGTGAAGCGCCACTATCTGTGTATGTGGTACATTGATTTAGATTGCCAGTTGCTGGCGATGACGTTAAGCAACTATTGCCACAACCTGCACCATAGTCTACCAATTTTGCATCATCATAACCATTGTCAATCAAACCGCTTCTCCATAATTCATACATTCCACCATCTTGATATACTGGTTGCAGAAGCTTTTTAGATCTAAACTGATGTGTTCTCAAATTGCAATACCAATCATCAGATATATTTTTGCCCATATATTTTTTCTCAGGACTTTCAGATGTTCTAAATATAGCATGGCGTTTGCAAGTTTTATTTGAAATCCTACCTGGCATCTCTCTGTAAGTATCGTAGAATTGGTGCACTGCTTTCTCATAGTAATCAAATTCAAAGATTATTCTTTGTATTTTTGCTCTATCAACAATTTGACGACCAACTAATAAAGAACCAACAAGAATTGATAATATTAAAAGAACAATAGAAAGTTCTATAAGTGTAAAAGATTTTTTAAATTTAAGAGATGATGAATATATTAAACTACTCTCTCTCTCTCGCTGCGCGAAGAGATAATATTAATATAATAATTAATAAGTTTCATATAAACAAAATAGCTATTAAACAAAGAGAGTATAGTGGAAGAATTGGAAATGTCAAGAGAGATGTTGCGCCAGGGGCGGAGCAGGTTTGTCGGACGAGCGCAGCGAGGAGATGACAAACCGCGAGGGCGTGGCCGCGGGCGGCGCAACACCAAATTTTAAAACCTTATTCACCAAACCCGTTCTTCATC
>JAFSXL010000080.1 GCA_017444125.1 Rickettsiales bacterium
CCGAGGCCACGCCCTCGCGGTTTGGCTCCCCCTCGTTCCTCGGCGGCCAAACTCGCTCCGCCCAGCGCAACAATAATATACCACCTAAACAAAATAGCGATAAATCAACCAGGTTGCTTTCCATTTGAATGTTGTGGTTTATTTTTCGCCACTTTGTTATTAACTGAATTAATATTACATAGGCTTTCTATCGTGCTTTTGCAATATTCAAATAATTGCTCCGGATCTGCATTTTCCATTTCAAAAACATTCATCTCATCTTCATCTGCTTCTTGCATGTCTCTTATTAATATTCTGGTTGAATAATTCCGATTTTGTTTGTTTGGACATCTAAATGACATTGAGACTTCATGCCCTGATGCATCATGAAAATCGGCGCTAATGAACGTACATGGCACCAGGCCTTTTAATACAACATAACCATCATTTACAGATACATGGGCATCCTTTATCCCGGCTTCATTAAAATATGCTGAAAATCTTTTTTTCATTTCTTCTATGTCAAAATTGTCTTTCATAATAAAAATAAATTAAACTGATTAAAATATATTAAAAATATATCAAATGTCAACTGTAAGAGAATTTTATTGGTAATGAATAGTTGCGCGGCGCGGAGCGCATTTGGCCGCCGAGCGCAGCGAGGGGGAGCGTAGCGGTGCCAAACGGCGAGGGAGTGGCCACGGGCGGCGCAACAAAATAGTTGCAAAATAAATAATCTAAAATATTCACTCTTCGTTGTTTATGCGAGCTTGTATTTTGAATGGGGTAGGAGACCACACACACTTGCAAATTGTGCAAATGAAAGATCCAGTGGATATTGGTCCAGAAGAGGTTTTGATACAACAAACTGCACTTGGCATCAACTTTGATGATGTGATGTATCGCCGTGGAGAATATCCAATACCCGAGAGCTACGGAAAAACACCAATCATTGGTTTTGAGGCCGCAGGAACTGTGTTGCGTAAGGGTGAAAAAGTTAAAGGATTTAATGTTGGGGATCAGGTTGCATATGGCTTTTGTCCACTTGGAGCTTATGCCGAGCAACGCGTAATTGACTATCGTTTTTTGCTATCTGTACCGCAGGAATTCACTCCAGAGACAGTCGCTGGTGTGCTTCGCAAGGGTCTTACTGCGGAGTATTTGCTATTTCACACATTTGCACCAAGAAAGGGCAACTGGATTTTGATACACTCTGTCGCCGGTGGAGTAGGACACATCATGGCCAAATGGGCTAAATTTGCCGGTTTGAATGTTATAGGAACCGTGTGTGATGACAGCAAATTGTCAATCGCCCTGGCAACAGGATGTGATTATGTTATCAACCGCGCAACGGAAGACATTGTTGCAAAGGTGGCGGAATATACTAACGAAGTCGGTGTGCATGCAGTATTTGATGGTATCGGTAAGCCAGTATTTGAGAAGTCATTGAAGTCGCTCAAACCCGGCGGACTTTATGTCAGTTATGGCTATGCGGGTGGCAAGCTTGATCCAATTGATGTCATGGAACTGCGCCAGCGCTGTTTGTTCTTCACAGCACCAGTATTGGAGCTCTACAAGCGCAACAGATTTGAACTGATTTATGCAGCCTCGGCTGTGTTTGATATGTTGCGGAAAGGCGTCATTGCGCCAAACATTTCACGATACGGCATGGACGGCATTCAGCAGGCACACGCTGACTTGGAAAGTGGCAAAACAACCGGTTCAATCGTGATAAATTGCTAATTTCCATTGCGTGGCCCGGTGCCTCGCCCTCGCCATTTGTCATCTCCTCGCTACGCTCGTCCGACAAATGCGCTCCGCGCCCACGCAATAAAAACACCATTAATTATTTTACTGACAGAGTGCTTAAAACTGCAATCTCAACGAGGAATAGATACATCGCGCCAAACACAATCATGTTATTGGCTTTATTGCTCTCACTCACGCTGATACTCTTGCGGAACACGTCTTTTACTCGGTTGGTTAGCGGAATAACAAAGTTGGTTGATTGCGCGTAGATGTCCCAGATGTCGCGATATTGGCGGGCGAGAAGTTTGTCATATTTCTTCGCTGAAAAGCAGTCATTGACGAGAAAAATTACGCATGCCATGATTGTGAAATATGGGTTTTGCACGAGCAGATTGATGCCGATGAATGATATAAATTGCGCCAAAAGCATTGGGTGACGGCACAGTGCGTAGACACCAGTGATTTTGATTTTGCCTAAGTATTTTACTGTCATGGATGCAGCCATGCGAAGCGCCAATCCACTGAATATGAATATGCATCCAAACTGTGCAAACTTTGTATGAAGTGGCTGAAATTCATGTCCGAACAGAAACACAACAAATGCAGCAACTCCCCAGAGGAAATATGAAAACAGTGGAACTCTGAACTCAAAAAATAACCTTAACTTGTCGTTCATGGTTAATTATTTTCTTTTTCATCCGATTCTTCATCTGTGCTTTCATCGGATGAATTTTCTTTTTTCTCATTTATTTTGTCAGCTATTTTTGTAGCAGCCAACAAAATTGAAGCATCATCAAAGTCGGCCTTGTCAAGCATCAACTCGTTAACTTTTTTGTTCTTTGTTGTGTAGACACAAACTTTTCCGTTGTTGTAAATCTTGACAATGCGGTTGAAAACTTGGAACACGAATGGCTTCTGCCCCTGTGATGTCATGACACCGCTTGAACTGTCAAGCGCCTTTTCATTGCGATCTTTTATCTTGCGACGAATGATTTCTGTCATTCTCTCAAGCATTTTCTCGCGCATGTTTTTGAATGTCTTTTTTGCTTTGATGCAACGAAATGTTCCCTCCTTTTGTTGCTCCTTTTTTAGGGCTCTCAAAGCACCCATTACGTCATTATTGTAAATTACAACTGTTGCCATAATTTTATTAATATGTTTGATTAGTAATTGCATCTTTTTATTGTCAAGGATTAATTGTTGTTTTGGTTGCGCCGCCCGAGGCCACGCCCTCGCCGTTTGCAATCTCCTCGCTCCGCTACGCTCCACTTCGTCCAGCAAACGCGCTCCGCGCCCACGCAACAGAATTTATTTTGTTATATTCTGGCTTTCTTTTTTAGCCTTACGCCTTTTAGCAATTTGCGCAAATATAATTCTTGTAATAATATACGAAACAAACAGCGCAACACACAAAATCGTAAAGTCCTTAATAGCCTTGTGGATAAGATGCTGGCTGCTACCGAAGAAATAGCCAATCAAATACATTGCTGTTGAAAAGACCGCACCACCAAGCGCATTGTAGAAAATGAATTGGTGGATTGGCATTTTAGCCATTCCTGCTGGGATTGTAATGATGTGCTTGAACGCAGGAACTGGCACAAAGCGCCCGACAAACATCAGTAAGCGCCCATGTTTGAGGAACATCTTTTCCAGCTTTTCAAGTTTTGCAACGTTAATATGCAACAGTTTTGAGTGCTTGTATATTAGTCCTCGCCCAAGGAACATTGCGAAGTAGTAGTTAATCAAGCACCCCACAACAATGCCCGCGGTAGTGAAAATAATCAACAGCGGCAAACTTTTTGTGCCAAGATATGCATAATATCCCAGCGGAATGATGAGTGTTTCCACAGGAATTATGACTGGAAACGCTGTACTCTCCAATGCCGCAAAGATTGCCACATGCCAGTAATTCAACTCTCCAATCAGCTTTAATATCTCGTATGCAAACTCTTTTAACATGATTAAAAAATAATATTGTGTGTCATATGTTTTTTTTTATTTGCAACAGATTTTTACAGGCACGCCACTGTCTTTATCACCTCCTCAATCCTGCTGCAAGGATGAATTTTCAGCTTGCTGATGATGTCCTGTGGCAGCTCCTCCAAATCTTTTTTGTTGTCTTTTGGAATGATGACCTCTTTCACTCCGCTGCGGACGGCTGATGTGAGTTTTTCCCTCAACCCACCGATTGGCAGAACGGCGCCGCGCAGAGAGACCTCTCCCGTCATGGCAAGATGTTTTGATACACATTTGTTTTTCAACAGCGACACAATAGCCGTAGTGATTGTAATTCCCGCAGAAGGGCCATCTTTTGGGGTTGCGCCGTCTGGAACATGTACGTGGATGTCAATGTTTTTTAACTCTTTGGCATCAATGCCGAACTCTTTGGCTTTGGACTTCACCAAACTGAATGCTGTCTGGATGCTCTCCTTCATAACATTCCCGAGCTCACCTGTGTATTTTATCTCACCCTTGCCATTTGGAAGCTTTGCGGCCTCAATCATGAGTATGTCTCCGCCGACTTCTGTGTAGGCCAAACCGTTGACAACACCAACAAAATCTTTGCGCTCAATGACTGTGTGGTCGTATTTCTGCACCCCAAGATATTTCTTAACATTCTTGTTTGAGATGATGACTGGCTTTTTGGTTTTGAGTTGTTCAATCACTGCCTTACGACATAGCTTTGCCAGTTTCCGCTCTAAATCACGTACTCCTGCCTCACGCGTATAATGCTGGATGATTTCAGTTATCACACCATCACTGATTTTGCAGTCCTCTTTGGAAAGACCATTCTCATCCATCTGACGTGGAAGGATATACTTCTTTGCAATTTTGAATTTCTCGTTTTCCAGATAGCTTGGCACCTTGATGAGTTCAATTCTGTCAAGCAACGGTGCAGAGATTTTCAAACTGTTGGCTGTTGCCACGAACATGACTTTTGACAGGTCATATTCAAAATCAAGATAGTGATCCACAAATTTACTGTTTTGCTGGTAGTCAAGCACCTCCAATAGTGCACTGGCTGGGTCTCCGCGGTTGTCATTTGTTAGTTTGTCAAGCTCGTCAAGAAGTATCAACGGATTTGTGGTTTTGACTTGCTTCATTGCTTTGATAATTTTTCCCGGCATTGACCCAAGATACGTCCGTCTGTGCCCACGAATAGCCGCCTCATCACATACACCACCAAGCGCAATCTTTACAAATTCACGTCCAGTTGCCTTTGCCATGGCCTCTGCTAAACTGGTTTTACCAACTCCCGGAGGGCCGTACAGACACAAAATATTCTTCTTTGATTGCTTGCCGGTTTTGATTTGCACAGCAATACTTTCTAATATTCTCTCCTTTGCTTTTTCCATGCCGTAGTGACTGTCCTCTAATATCTTTTCTGCCTTGTGAAAGTCATTGTTGAGAGGCGTCTCTTCGTTCCATGGGAGCTCAAAAATTGTGTCAAGGTAACCTCTTACAACCCCTGCCTCACTTGACATTGTGCCAAGATATTTCAGCTTTTTTATTTCCTCCTTGACAACATCAACAACCTTTTCTGGTAGCTTTTTTTCTGCTAACTTTTTTTCGTATTTATCTATCAAATCATTAGTATTGTCTCCTTCACCGAGCTCCTTCTTGATGACATTCATCTGCTCTTTGAGGTAATATTCCCTGTTGTTTTTTGCGATGTTTTTGTCTGCGCGCTTACGGATTTCTCGCTGCATTTTTTCAATCTCATTCTCACGTGTCAATACATCTATCAGAGTTGTAATTCTGTCTTCCAGCTGATTTGCGCCTAAGATTGACAATTTGTCTTCATCTTCAACATCAATGCGCGATGATACAATGTCTACAAAAATAGCAGGATCACTTATAGTTTCAAGATTTTGTAGGACATCCTGCGGGAACTTATTTCCATTGTTTTCAATGTAGCGTCTCAAGACATCCTTCAAGTCCTTCATTAGTGCCAATACTTTGACTGGATTGGTGTTTGTGGCCTGTGGAAAATGTGTCTTTGCGCGAATGCAATCTGTCTGTTCGTATTCCTCAACGCTTCCGCGGCAGATGCAGTCCAGCGTGATTTTCATGGTGCCATCTGGCAATTTCATTGACTGGATAATCTTGCAGATTGTTCCAACTTTTGGCAGTTGTTCCACATTAATCCTCTCATCAAATGACTTTTCTGTTTGAGTGACGACAAGAACATCACTATTTGTGCTGATTGCCTGTTCAAGCGCTCTAATGGAAATTCTCCTATTCACGAACAGAGGTACAATCGTGCTTGGAAATACAACAATTTCAATGACAGGAATGACTGGTAGAAGGAAAGATTTCCTCGTATCAATACGCTTTTTAAAAACCATTATGACTACACTTTCAAGATATAGAATGAAATTTTAGATTTCAAGCATAAGCGTTTATAAAAAATTGTCATTTAATTATTAATGTGTATAATTAGATGTTTTTTTTTTGTTTTTATATGAATAAAATTAATGTTAAACAACAAAAATTTCCACTGGAAAAAATATTGAACGACGCTTTTTTTGACCAAATATTAGCACGGCTTAAAAATGAAGCTCTTGGGCTACAACAAGGCATACAGCAATTGGGTGGAATAAACGAGCAAAATTATCAACAAATGGGGCGAGCCATTTTAGATACATTGATTTATGAAACAATTACTGAGTTAAATATAGCACCTAACAACAATATTAAGAGTTTGAGAAATGCAATAAGAAAAGAAATTTTTGAAAAAGCAGTAGCAGAAGACAATATTCAAGAAAATTTAAAGATAGATGATGAGCGCATTAAAATACGATGCAAAGAGGTTCAGAAACAAATCAATGATTTTATGTGGTATTTGTTCGAGAATGCAAAAAAATATAACCATAAAAAAGCAAATAATAATGTTAGTCATAAAAACAATAAGGGGAGTAAAAAATCTTCTCCAGATATAAAATAATAAAAAAAGATGTTGCGCTGCCCGAAGCCGCGCCCTCGCGGTTTAACACCGCTCCGCCCAGTGCAACAAAATCTACAACCTCAAATCTACAACCTCTTGACAATTACTATTTTCGTTTATCAAATGTGCGCGATGGTTCCATCGTCTAGAGGTTAGGACATCAGGTTTTCATCCTGACAACAGGGGTTCGATTCCCCTTGGAATCACCACTTTGCATATGTCAGTGGCTAATAATCAGCAAGAAGATTACATGGTTGACGTTGTTCGTGAAAAGTCAGATGAGATTGTTTCGCTGCTGGAAAATACGGGCTATTATCTGATAAATGAGCAATGCAAACACACATATGAGGTCTACAAAAAAGATGACGGGAGCATGCTTACAACTCTTGATTTGGCCTCAGATTTAATAATCAAAGATGGGTTAAAAAGCTTATTTGGAGACATTCCAGTGCTATCAGAGGAAAACGAGCAAGAGGATAACATAAAGATTACAGACAAACAGCATATGTTTTTACTGGATCCGATTGATGGCACAAGGTCATTCAATGCGAGCAAGGAGTTCACAATTAATCTTGCATTTTGTGTGGATGGCGAACCAAAAATTGGGTTTATTCACAATCCAATCAAGCGTGTTTTGTTGTTTGGTGACGAGAATAAATCTTTCCGCAGAAGTGGTGGGAATACAACAAAAATTTTGAAATTTCCAAAGATTGACGGCCTGAAATTCAAACAAGAACAACAACCATTTAGAGTAGCTTGCGGGCACACATTTTTCAATAGTATTGGCATTGAAAAAATTGCAGAGAGGATACAAGAGCGTGGCTACAACTTTGATAAGAATAATATTGTGAAATTCTCTGCCATGGAAAAACTCCTATCGCTAATTGATAATGACTGCGATGCTTTTGTTTGTGCGGACTGTTGCAAGGACTGGGATATTCTGCCGGCTGTACCAATTTTGAAGGCAATTGGAGGAAAATTTACTACCAACAATCCAACTGTATTTAATGGTGGTAATTTTGAACAAGGCACATTTATTGCAGGCAAATGTCAAGATTTTGTTGACGACTTGGTTGAAGTTTTTACACATTAATCTTAAAACTTTATGTTGCGCTGCCCGTGGCACGCCCTCGCGGTTTGGCTACGCCTCGTTCCTCGGCGGCC
>JAFSXL010000081.1 GCA_017444125.1 Rickettsiales bacterium
AATATCAAGTTGGGAGGAAATTATACTGATAAATTGACATTACAGTTTTTGCTAAAACATTTAGTTTATGTATTATATCTTTCTCTTTTTCTCTTTTTTTATTACTCAAAATAGTTCTTAATTCAAAAAGCACAAAAACAAACACAACAAATGCAAACTCAAACCACATTGCCAAATATTCATAGTCATTTAACCATTTTAAAACTTTATCAGTCATATAATGAACTATTATTATAGCATTTTTATAATCATTTTTTTTCAGTATAATTTCCTCCCAACTTGATATTGCTTTTCAAGCATGATGTTTTCAGGAAAATAACCAGCATTTAATAATCTATTTACGCACTCCAACACGACTTTATTTTCCTCCTGATGAAAATCACATGTTGTGTCTCTATCGCAGGCAATTCCAATGTTTTGATAATGTATTATTGATTTTGATGTATCAGTTTTTAATTCAATGTCCAATGTTTTGTTGTATTTTGAATAATGTTTTTGATAAATATTATTTGAACCGTTTTTTAATTCAAAGCCAAGTTTGGTTATAAATTCGCGGAGCGAATTACTCTCTCTCTCTCTCTCGTTTGTTCTTCTGACATCATATGATTAAAATTTTAACCTTTTTTATTTGCAAGGTTTAGTAAAATTAAAATTCAATATATTTTACAAGTCATTTTCATAACAGAGCACGCAGCGCGGAGCTTGTTTTTTTTCCGAGATGGTTGTTGCGTGGCAATGACAGGTGATATCAAGGAGATGAAAAATAGCGATGGCGTAGTTTCTGGTGGTGCAATATTTTTTAAAGAAACTTGTAGACAAAAACAACAAAAACAACTATAATGGTTGTGGTTTATTGGTTTAGATATGAAAGAAGATAGTAGCGTACGACAAGGCACAATTGGCATTTTGAATAAAAATGATGATTCACGGTCTGTAACATACGAAAAACCAGGACGTGGGCGCATGCAATTAAGGAAAGGTGCAGAAAGCGAAAGAAATAATATAATAAATGAAGCCGCTGGAGGAACATCAGATGTTCAAATCAGTGAAAATTATGCTTATAGAAACAGCCGCGTCAAATATCAAGATAATCGCATTAATCTTAATTATGCTTTTACATATGGATTGTTAAAAACATTTGGTAATCCAACACAATATCAAATTATATTAGATAACAAAAAAGAAAAAGAACAAATTGTTGCAAGTCGTAAATTGATAAATTTTAATGATTATTTGGAATACCAAAAAGAGATTGATGATAATAATAGAATAGCTGACATATATAAAATATCCTATGGTTCATGTTCTGATAAGGATATTTATAATATTTATCTACGAAACCCTGATGTTGTTTTTGATGATATGATGAAAGATTTCTACGTTAATCTTACTGATCGTCAATTTGCTAATACAATGCTAAATAAAGCAGATAGAACGACACGACCAGTGGAAATTGACTTATTTTGTAAAGGTGAAGATTATAGTGCATTCTTTTTCAACAGAACTGGTATCAGGAATTTAATGCTCCTCTCTAATTATATTAATAACAAATCATCTAAAGGAGAAAAAGCGGAATACTACGATAAATTGAAAGAATACATAAAAAAATATACTTTGAACACAGACAAAATTAATAAACTTATTGAGAATACAACAAAATTTGCTTTTGGTCTTGAATTAGAACAAGAAAAAGTAGTTGAGTTTACATATAATTTTTTGCAACATGGTTTATTAGAAACAAAGAAGAAAATAGAATTTCTTAAATATGTCAACAATGAACCGTATGATAATAAGATTTTTAATCAACAAGATTTTTGGGAAAGAAAACTGTTAAATGACGATTTTAAAAAAAAGCTTTCTCAAGCTACTAATCCACGGGTTATAGAGCTGTTATTGAAGTCATTGAATGAACAGAAAGAAGCTATGGAAGAATTCTTGAAAAATGAAAAAGAATGTAAGAAATACATAGGTAATGTTGTAAATAAATATTACAAATTTCATTCAATTATTGATAGATTTGATAGAACAAGCTTGGAGATTGAAAAAGATGTTATCAGCAAAGATAAACACACGATTGCACAGCTTATCAACCAACACCTTGGCAAAAAAGATCCAAATAATCAAAAGAAGTTATACTGGAACAAGCGAGGCAACGGTTGTAAAAATGGTAAGTTACTGAATGAAAGATGTTTTTTGAACTGTAAATCTGGTTATATCAAAAAAATCAATCGCAAATATGATGAGCTGTTGGCTGATAATCAAATACATTACAAGGAAAAGTTGGATGATTTGAAGTCATTTGTTAAGCGACTGAACGAAAAAGAGGCGAACAGTCGTTGCTTTTAAAACTCATGCATTTGATGCTTCTTGAGCAAAAGATTTGTTGCGCTGCCCGAAGCCACGCCCACGCCGTTTGGCACCGCTACGCTCCCCCTCGCTGCGCTCGGCGGCCAAACGCGCTCCGCGCCGCGCAACAAAATAATTTGTTTTTTTTTTTTTTTTATATTATCATCAGGGCATGAGTGAAAATAATAACACAACGACAAATAATGTAGAACAATATAAACGGGAAATGAAAAAGTGTGATAAAAATATCGAAATCTGTGTTGGCTCAACGGCAGGATTAGCTGCAGCCGGCCTTCTGTTATCTTTTGTTTTTCCAATAGCAGGCATTGCATTGGTTGGTATGGCAATTATGCCAGAAGGTATGATGGTTCATCAAGTATATAAACGCAATAAAAATAAGAAAAAAGTTGAAGCCGAAAAGAAGAAAGGATCGGATGCAGAAACTAATAGCATTTTCAAAAACAATCAAAAAAACAAAGAACAAGTAAAAGAAAAAAACATAAACATAAATTTTTTAAACCAAAAAAAATCAGACCAAAATAGCGATAAAAGCAAAAGCAATTCTGATAACATTGGCATTACCAACGTATCACAAGCTGCCAGCGATAATCTATCATCTGGTGTTTCAGACAAACAAACGAAGCAAGAAATAATTCTCTTTGTTAATAAATAACGAGCGTACTTGTCAAAGAATATTGCAAATATGCAAAACGTGCCGCGTGTGGTGTAAATATTAAAAATCGCCAACCACCTATTTCTTCTCAACCGCTTTCTTCCTCTTGCAGAGAATAATCAGCCCATAACCACCAACGATGATAAGTCCACCGAGGATTTGGTTTCTCATGACTGCCTCACCAAGGATGATTGATGACAAACACATTGAGAACAACAGACGCGAGAAGTCAAGCGGTTGAAGCGTGAGCGCATTGCAGTATTTATAGGCCTTGTAGACCATGTAGACCTCCGTGAAGAAGAGCAGCGACACAAGCAACATGATTGAAAATGCACCGAATGGAACTGGTTTAAACTGCCAGAAGAACAGTGCAGAAACGCCAAGCATTATGATATTAGTATAGAACATCATTGTCATGGTGTTGAATTTACCTGCGAGACGCTTGTTAAGAATGACGATGTATCCGCGCATGATAACACACAGCAACAGTGCGCCATAGCCAATAGCTGAGGTCTTGCTAAATCCCGGCTGCTTAATTATACACACACCGACGATCGCCAAAATGAGTGCTGCAAATATGGCCTTTGAACCTTTTTCACCTAACAATTTCACGGCCAAAACACTTCCGATGATTGGTGCGATAAATGTAATTGCGGTGGCGTCATTCATTGGCACGCGCGCCATTCCAGTGTATAGCAAGAATGTTGAAAATGCGAATATGACATTTCTGATGAAGTTTGGTTTGAATGCCTGCTTATCAAAAAAGTTGAACTTTGCTTTTATCATGAATGGCACAAGGCACGCGACAATGATTGCTTGACGCAAGCATAAAACCTCCCATGTTGGTAGGCCGTAGTCCTTGATTACGCGTTTTACACAGATGTTAAGCAGCACAATTAAGAACATTGCGCCCGTATAAATTAGCACTCCAAGTGCATTATTTGACAACTTCAACTTCATACCACAATCAATTATCCAACCTTAATACCTTTAAGAAAGCTGTTATCCTTTGTGCTGATGATTATTTTTTGGTTTGGTAGAGTGTTTTTATAGACCTGCATTGTGCGGTAAAAGCCGTAAAACTCTTTGTCTTTTGAGAACGCAGCCGAGTGAATTCTAATGGCCTCTGCCTCTGCCTTACCGATGACTTTACTGGCCTCCATCTGTGCCTTTGACTTGATTTCCAATGCCTCTTTGTCAGCCTCCGCCATAATGATTGTGGCCTCTTCCTTACCTTGCGAGCGCAACTCCTGAGCCTCTTTCTCACGCTCAGTTTTCATCCTTTTAAATATGGCCTCACTGTTCTCAACTGGAAGGTCGGCACGGATAATCCTCACATCAATAATTTCAATGCCGAACCCCTTGGTTTGCTCGGATAGCAGCTTTTGTATGTCATCCATCATCTGCGCGCGCTGCGTTGTTAGGAACGATGACAGCGGATTTGTTGCCACCACCTGCCGCATGATACTGTCAAGCATTGACGAGACACGCATGTTGGCGCCTTGCTCGTTCTTCAAGTTCTCGTAAAATGCCTTCGTGTTGGTGATTTTATACTTCGCATATGCATCCACAATCAGACGCTTTTGGTCGCTGGCGATGATTTCTTTTGCTGGGGAATAAACCTGCAAAATTCGTTTATCAAAAGATGCTATGTTGTCAAGAAGTGGAGTTCTAAAATAGAGTCCTGCTTTGTCAATTTGACGGACAACTTTTCCAAAGCGGACAACAAAAATTGTCTCTGTCTCGCGCACCACGAAGATACTAAAAATGCAGACAATCAGTGCAAATGCGACGCAAATGAATTGTGGCTTCACCTTAAAGCTTTGAAAAGTGTCGTCTTTCATAATTTGGCTGATTGTTGTTGATTGAAATAAAAGTCAAGGTTAATCTGCGCGGCCGCAGGCCGTGGGTTGTGAATGTCAGGATAGACGGCAGCGGCCGCGCATGCCAAAGGCCCCGCACGTCCAGTGTTGAAAAGTGCTTTTCGTGCGAAGGGGCTTTGGCGAGGGAAATAGCTTTTTTAAAATTTTTGGCAATTAATGTTGCGCTGCCCGAGGCCACGCCCTCGCGGTTTTTTATCTCCTCGCTCCATCCGCCCTCGCTCCGCTCGGGCTCCGCTCGGAGAAAAAACTCGCTCCGCGCCGCGCAACATTTAATTCTCAAAATTAATAGAGAAATTAATACGTTGCGTTGGGCGGAGCTGGTTTGCTGGACGAAGTTGAGCGCAGCGGAACGAGGAGAGTGCAAACAGCGAGGGCGTGGCCTCGGGCGGCGCAACGTAGAATTTTAACTATTGATTTTAATTTAGAAAATTGAAATGGTGCCCTCGGAGGGACTTGAACCCTCACATACCTACGTATAGCAGATTTTGAGTCTGCCGTGTCTGCCATTCCACCACAAGGGCTTATGTTCAAGAGAACATTGATGTTTTAATAGTCAAGTGTAATCTTTGTAATTCTATTTACTTCCCTTTATTCAACTCATTCCCGGGAATAAATAGCACGTCTTTCTTATTCAACGCTGTCCTTTCATGCACCCTGCCACAACTATCAATGAACGCAGAAATGCCGTTATTAGATATTCTCACTACCGG
This sequence comes from Rickettsiales bacterium, assembly GCA_017444125.1. GTDB lineage: Bacteria > Pseudomonadota > Alphaproteobacteria > Rickettsiales > Deianiraeaceae > UBA4311. The sequence goes on from JAFSXL010000081.1 coordinate 5,613, forward strand.
CAAACCTGTGCTAACAGCCAAAAAGCGGGTCATTAGGAAATGCTGATAAGCAGAAGTGCTCCATTTAGTCCATGCATCGTTTGTAAAATTGATAATCAACTCACCACGCTCTTCAATGCTCTTTATCCTATGTTGTTTTCTATATTCATCACTCATTTGTCTGATATGTGCTCTACTTTTCTTGATGCCATTCATGACAATCCCCGGAAAAATGCTTTCATAACAAATTACTGGATAGATATATGGCAAGTCCCTGTGGGTTGTGAAGAGGTCGTTATCGTCATCAGTGGCAAAGTCAACCATTGAACCGACTATTGCACGAGTAAAATGTGGAAATACATGTCGTAGCGGAATATATTCCCCAAACGGAACCAATCTGCGCTTTTTATACAATGAAGTTATATCACCACTGTCTACTAATGTATAAACTACATTATATGGTTGGACACGTGATGTATCAAGACCACCAAGCATCAAGATTGAACGTTGATTTGGGATAATTCCGGCCAAACTGTTTGCTAATCCATCGCCTGAGTATAAATTTTCTGCAATCGCACTCTCTGGCATCAATAAAATTGTGTCTTGACTGCTTTTTGATAACCAGCCAATTAAACTAATCCTTGTTCCAAGATAATCTGTGTCTACGGATTTGTTTGGTATAAAAAAAGCTGGCTGATTAGCTTGTGCACCTGCTATGTTTGCATCAAATGTTTCCCTGCCTTTGATAGATAGTACTACAAATCCGAACATTAGATTTACAACCCAAAGCACAAGAACAACAAAACATACCTTGCGTGAGACGATGTTCCTTTTGAAAGTCCATACATATGGCACAATCACAAGCATCATAAAGAATGACGAGAACATGTCTATTCCAAGCACGCGGACTGATTGAATTAGTATTGGATAGTCAAGGTAATGCCCGAACATCATCCATGGAAAACCACCAAAGATAAAGTGTCCCCTAACAAAATCACCAACAAACCAGCATATTATAAATATAGCACACAAGTATAATGTTGCGTAGTCTTTTCCTTTGGAGAACTTATTCCAAATTGTCAATCCGATTGAAAAAAATGGTAAAAATATCAAGCTCAAAAATAGCGGTACGCCAAAAATTGCAAATGGAATTATCCACCACAAAATAGAAAGCGCAGTTGTAAGTGGAACAAATAACCACCAAAAGATACTTACAAAATGTCCAAACTGGAAGAAAAATATTATTGCAATCTGCGTGCGGATTTTCTCGTTTTTGCATTTATCTAATACGTAAAATAAACTGCCAAATGTAAGTGGAAGAACAATAATTAAACTGAACGGTGTACCAGCAAAGAAGTCAATCAAACCAAGGACGAACATTCTCCAATAGCGGTGCCAGCCATGTGCTTCAATGATGCTTTTGATAAATTTTATCCATTTGCGCTTACAAACCACAAAGCAACGAAAGAGCAGCACTTTTGCGGAGAGCATTATTAGCTTTTTGTCAATTTTATGACGCATGATGTGAACATCGTGTTTATATTTTATAAGTCAAGAATTGGTTAATGTTGCGCGGCGCGGAGCGCATTTGGCCACCGAGCGCAGCGAGGAGGAGCGTAGCGGTGCTAAATGGCGAGGGCGTGGCCTCGGGCGGCGCAACAAAAAAAAAAAATAAGTATTAATCAATCGGGAAATGGTGGGTCCTGTTGGATTTGAACCGACGACCAATTCGTTATGAGCGAACTGCTCTAACCGCTGAGCTAAGGACCCATGTGGCGGGGGTGAGACTTGAACTCACGACCTGCGGATTATGATTCCGATGCTCTAACCAACTGAGCTACCGCGCCTACAAAATGATATTCACATCAGAATAATAAAAATCAAGTTTTATTTGCAATAAAGCAATTTTGTTATACCATAATGTGTGCAAACTAACAAACCAAAGTTAACAAAAGACATAGTAAAAGATGACGCTGCAGTTTTTTTGCATACAATAAACAACAATCCAGCACTAAAATTTTCTCAAATATGGTATTTATACAACGACAATAATAAAACCCCGCATCGTAGCAGTATGCACGCTGGTCATATTGTTTTCCCAACTTATACAGCAACAGAACATCCAATTTTGTGCAATATATTTCCAGATTCAGAACTATATCAAGATATTGTAAATGACAAAGAATTAATGAGTTATTATTACCAAATTTATAATTTTTTTTTGAATAGTATAAAAAATAGAGAAGATTTATATTGGCGTGATCACAATCCTGCCTTTTGGATTGATGCCTTCAAGGTTCTTCTGACAGGGCATTATTTAGTACATAATATTTATTGGAGAAAATTAGGACAACAGGAGCCATATAGAAGTTTTATGCAAATTCTCGAAGAAATAGACAATCAAGAATATTTTATCCAAGAATTAAAAAAAAATATTGTTAATACAAACAAACCCGGTAGTCAATTTGAAAATCCAAGTTTTGCAATAGCGGCACAATATTTTCTGGATGAAATACTGTGTAATAATCAGATGAGGAGAATTGGTCAAATGCCAATTTACAATTTTAATATGGTTTTTGATGCTTTGGTAGTAGCAGAAATAAATTCAAAATGGGCATTACAACAACCAAATTACCAAAATCACCATTTTAGTGATTTAAGATGGAATTTTTTTTACAATCTTGCATCTTACCAAGGCCTGAAAAATATTGCTAACAATAATGTATGTGATATTTGCTATGACATAGAAAACAATAATTACAATTTATCAAAAAATTTTGTAGAAGAATATAGAATAGTAAATAACAAAACGCCTAAATATATTACACCAAATGGACAAAACATAGACATAAGATGATTAAACTCTTGACAAATTAAAATATGCCTATTTAGTGCAAGCATGTTGAGAACGTCTTGCATTGGTTTTTGCAGAAATAATAAGTCCCACGATCTTGTAAATGCGGTGTCGGACTACCTTGCAAAGGAGATAACTGACAGCGAATTAATGAGTATATGCAAGCGTATTAGATTTGATAACTGGAAAGTTCAAAAAGAGCATGGCATTGACGTCATCCCAAGCAACGACTTTTCAATGTATGACCACGTGCTTGACACAACATGCTTGCTCGGGAACATCCAACGGCGCTTCTATTGGGAAGGCGGGCGTGTACCAATGAATATCTACTTCTCCATGGTACATGGACAACAACATGATAAGTTTGATGTCTTGCCGCTTGAATTGCAGAATTGGCTCAACACAAATTATCTATATTATGTCCCTGAATTTGTTGACCCGATTGACTTTGCCTACTCCGACAACAAGCCAATAATTGAATATCTTGAAGCCAAGATGATTGGCATTGAGACAACCTCAACTATCATGGGGCCAATAAGCTATTTGTTGTCAGGAAAATCAAAGGAGCCAGATATTGAGCCACTTGATTTGCTGGATGATGTGCTGGCTGTCTACAAAGAACTATTTATAAACTATCAGCGAATTGGCGTCAAGAATGTGCAAATTGAAGAACCGCTCATCGGTATTGACCTTGATAGGAGCTTGCAGAACAAATTTACATATTGCTACAATGCCCTGCGACAATACGCCAGAGACATCAATCTGCATTTTGTCAGCTATTATAGCAATCTGCGCGACAGTTTTGAGTTAATATGCTCGCTGCCGGTCAACTCGTTCCACATTGATGTGCCCAACAATGCAGACATAATTGACAATTTGTTGGAGAGATTGCCTAATGATAAAGCGGTTTCGTTGGGACTTATTGATGCGAGAAATATCTGGAAAAATGACTTACAGCAGTCAATAGAAATTGCATCAAAATTCTGCAACAAAATTGGCTCGGAAAATGTCATTGCATCTACTTCGGGACCACTGTTTTTGTGCCCTTACTCAGTGGAACTTGAAACTTTGCCAGAGGAGTTGAAAGGTAAGCTCTCATTTGCGATTGAAAAATTGGATGAGCTGGCGGTCATCAAAAATGCAATAAATAGTGGTGTCAATAGCGTGAATGAGGAGTTAAAGGCCAATGCGCAGGCTGTAAAAGGTAGCATTGCACTTGCAAAGACAACAATAACATTGCGTCAAGAACCAGCTGAAAAAGAAATCAAAACTACCAAAAAGACACAGAAAAATGACCGCTGGAACAGCTTTATGAAGGCCAAGAAAATCAAAGCACCAGCATCAATGTTGTTCGGGGAATTCTCCACCAGTGATGACGTGCGCTACGATGACGGCATTGCGATACAGGAAAAAGCTGGCTTGGATGTCATTTCAGGAGCATTTTTGAAGAAAAATTACGACATATCAGCATTCACGGCAGACACGGTCGGAGCGTTTGTGCTAAAAAACAATCCAATTCAGCGCTTCGGCCATGATTTTTTCAACCCAACAATCATTTACAAAGTCCCAACAGTGCATGGAAAGAGCTTCAAAAAATATGTTGACACAGTCCGAAAAAAGACAAAGCAGCCACTAAAAATCGCCATCGCGAGCCCGTTGAGTTTTGTTAATTCGGCATTCGTCAACCCATATTTAAATATAGAAATTGTCAAACAGAAAATTGGTGATGACTTGATTGATATCATCAATGAAAATGCTGCAAAGATTGACATATTGCAAATCAATGATACAACTATAACAACGAACCTACTGTTGAAGCCGTCAAAAATGGTGCAGCAAGTTAAAAATATCTGCCGAGAGTTCAACCATTTCATCGCCAAGCTGAAAGACATCAAATGCATTGCGTTTTACAGCGGATATGTCTATCTGAACGAGATAATAGAGGAGCTCTGCCGCCTGCGTATTGACATGTTGCTAATAGAAAGTGCGCGCTCGGGGCATGAAGTGCTGGACGCATTTGTGAGCTACAAACCGCAAATCATCATCGGGTTTGGTCTATTTGATCCGCTTGACCGCCGCACGCCAACAAGACAGGAAATTCTCTCCGCCGGCAAGAAAATATTGATGTGTTTTGATGCTACGCAAATAATTGTCTCGGCGGACGGTGATTTCTACCTCAAACAGAATGAGGACATCGTGTCAAAGTCGCTGAATATCCTCGTGAATGTCAATAAGGAATTGCACACGATTGCGGAAAATGATAGTAAAAAGTAGTATTTATGGCCGGCCACTCACACGCACACAACATAATGTTTAAAAAGGGAGCAAACGATGCAAAAAAGGCAAAGATTTTCACAAAAATTGCCAGAGACATCGCAATTGCAGTCAAGGGCGGGCTTCCTGACCCTGAGCTCAATCCGAAGTTAAAAATATTAGTTGCGAAGGCACGCACGCTCAACATGCCGAAGGATAGGATAACCGCAGCCATCGCCAAGGCAGACAAGGACACTACGAACTACGAAAGTGTGCGCTATAATGCATTTTTTGACCGTGGAATTTCGATCATCATTGAAGGACTGACCGACAATAAAAATCGCACAGCCAGCGACATCCGCGGCATTCTCAACAAGTTCAACGCGCAGCTCGTGGAGACAGGCAGCGTGGAGTTTATGTATTCCCACATTGGCAGAATTATCTACTCAGCCGATGTTTGCGATGAGGACAAAATGTTTGAGGTGGCTGTAAATGCGGGTGCTGACAACGTAGAAAAAGAGGACGGCGATCCAGACAATGACGAGGACAAAGGCATCTACATCATTGAGACAGGACTTGAAAACATGCTTGATGTTGTTGCTACCATAACCAAAGAGCTCGGCAAGGACCCTCAAAATGCGAGCTGGATTTGGAAGGCCAATGACTATTTGGACATCAACTCCGTGGCCGGCGGCGATGCAGAGTTTGTCAAGAAATATAACAACTTGCTGGATGCTCTGGATGAGCTTGACGATGTGAACGAGATTTACACGAATTGTGAAGTTGAATAGTTGATTATGAAAATATCTATAAATTTAAGTAAATTAAAAAATATCTTTAGGAAACATAAAAAAATTTGCATCTCTTCGCTACTATTTATTATTTTCGCAACTGTTTATCTAATAACAAGGATGTTAAAGTCATATATATATATATATA
>JAFSXL010000082.1 GCA_017444125.1 Rickettsiales bacterium
CCAGCGCAACAATTTTTTCTTGACAATTAGCAACAATTATAGATTATAACCCGATGTTTTTAAAAAAAAGCTGGTTTAAATCATTCACGCTGATTGAACTGTCGGTGGTGCTGTTTGTCATTGCGATATTGTCCACAACTGGCATCGGTATATACAAAAAAATGAACCCACAGCACGCATCGGATGTCAAAAAAATGAAGGAAATTCAACTCGCATTGGATAAATATTATGCGGTTCACAAGAGATTGCCACGCCCAGCAAACATCACTGTTTTGCCAAAATCAACGGCATTTGGACAAGAAGTTGCACTCGGGACTAGCCCTGGTTTTCGCAAAGCAAGTTATGGTAGTAATGGCTGTTTCTTTATTGTTGGAGGAGGAGTTCCAACCGTTGAACTTGGGTTAGATAACGATTATGCATTTGACAGTTATGGAAACAGAATTGAATATTGGACGCATGACAGCATTGCAAGGTCGGTTGGTATTTCATATAGCGGGATAGAAGGCGCATCACAAATATTTCAAAATGTTTATCTTTTCAATGGTAAGTGTGGTGGTGGCGATGTAATCTGTATTAACAGAGGAACTGGTGCTGGAAACATCACTGGCACGAGTTTTACTTACTATACAAAAAATGATTTATCAGCATCAGCAAACGCAGCAGGAAGGGCGCGTGATGCAATTTTTATGTTCTCATATGGTGCAAATGCAAGCACGCATACCGTAATTGGCCCAATGTATAACATGGTTGTTGTTGATGCAGTACGCAACGTTCCAATTTATGACACCCACCACAATACGGCTTATGCACTTGTTTCACATGGAAAAAGTGGTTTGTGTGCTTACAACAGAACATCAACTACGCCATCTGCAATGCCAACAGACAGGAGGAAGTTCAACTGTTTAAGCTTCTGGAATAGCAGTTCGTCAACTTATACATATTCAACGGGTGCAGTAAGTTCAGCTAAACCAATCGTATTTTATCAAGGATACAGCAAATCCTTTGACAACTTGGTTTATTTTGAAACATTGGATCAACTTATTGCAAACGCATCTGCAATTAGAAAATTTGCCACTGGATAACATGAAGTTTTTTAAAAAAATACATCAAAGTTTTACACTTATTGAGCTGTCGGTGATATTGTTTATTGTCGGGGCAATGACGACTGCGGCGCTGGCAATGTTCAAGGCACGCAGCGTGCAGCAGATGTCCGACCACAAAAAAGTTCAAGCTATCAGCGACGCATTGGTGAGATACTATGCAGTTCACAATCGCCTGCCGCGTCCAGCGAACTTGAATGTTGCAATCACGAATGCCAATTTTGGAACAGAAGTTGCTCTTGGCGTTACACCTGGTGGTGGGTTTAGAAAACAAAATTATGGATCTAGCACGGCATTAACGGATAGGCCGGTCGGTTATCTTATTTCAGGAATGGTTCCTGTTGCTGACCTTGGTTTGCCTGCTGAATATGCCTTTGACAGCTATGGAAACAGAATTGAATATTGGACACACGATTTGATAACACGTGTTTATGACTATAATTATGGAAATTTGTGTTATAATGGAACTCAAACTTGCAGGCTTGCTAATTTCACAACATCACTTGCCGGAACTACCGCTCCAAGAAATTTATCTTCAATGGCTTTGACAAATTTTCCACTTATTAAGTATAGAGGAAATTACTTTATACAATCCAACGGCAATGAATGCGCATATCATCCATACAACCTCTCCCTTTGGAATGACAATTCCGACAGGGAAATCGCAAGGTCAGCACATAACACTGTGTTTGTTGTCTTGACACATGGGAAAGATGGAAAATGTTCGTATAATAGAGCGGGAGTTGCGCAAAACGCAATGACAATTCCTTCAAGTGGTATATGTGGAGACAGTGGAACTGCAAATAATACCGCGCAAGACATGAGAGTTTGCAACTGTGTGGCATATTGGAATAGGTATTATAAATACAGTAATAGCGGCACAACGGATGATGACAATCGCGTAAAATTGCGAATTGGATTTTCCAACAGATTTGATAATGTTGTGGCTTTCAAAACTGTGGATGAATTGGTTGCCGAAGCAAATGTAATTACAGCTTTCGCCACAAGTTAATTTGTATTTAATATTTATGATGCGCGGCGCGGAGCGAGTTTGTGCGAGGAGCGGGTCGGGGCGGAGCACCGACAGGGGAGCGAGGAGCGAAATACAAACCGCGAGGGCGTGGCCTCGGGCAGCGCAACACTTTCTCTTGACATTTACAAAAATAAACTATATTAAAAAGTGATATTTATATGGTAGGGTTTAGCGGAGTATTGGGTGCTTCAAGAGCACGTGAGGTTAGCAAAAACGAAGGCCTTCGCAAGTATATGCTTGGCGTGTATAACTACATGTCGGTTGCACTTGGATTGAGCGCTTTGGTGGCATTTTTGGCAGCTCACAGCGGATTAACAATGGCATTGATGTCGGGCCCAATTGGTTGGATTGTGGCATTTTCACCACTCATTTTGTCAGTCGTTATGTCTGTGAAATTAACAACAGCAAAGATTTCAACAATTAAGGCATTATATTTTGCGTATGCAATCTTGATGGGGTTGTCAATGTCAGCAATTTTCCTTGTATTTAGTGGCGAAGACATCGCAAAAACATTCTTCATCACATCAGCAATGTTCTTCTCAATGAGCATTTATGGATACAGCACTAAAAGTGATTTATCAGTGTTTCGTTCATACTTGATGATGGCGGTGTTTGGCATCTTGATTGCATCAGTTGTTAACATTTTCACGCACAGTTCAGGAATGTCATATGCAATCTCATTTGTTGCAGTATTTGTATTTACATTCTTAGTTGCACTTGACACACAAAGCTTGCGCAGAACATACTACGCCGTTTGTCAGAACACAGACATGGCGACACGCTTCGGTATCTTTGGGGCATTGCAGTTATACATTGACTTCTTGGCGATATTCATGCATTTGTTGCAACTGTTTGGCGGTGCAGCCGCACGAAGAGATTGAATTGTATTCTTGACTTTATTTGGTGAAGTAGTAGAATACTTTTAGTTGTTTTTATGGAAGAAGTTGTTAGTGAATTAAGTCAGGAGGAGGTTGGTGAATTACAGAGTATTTTTGGCTCTGTTGATGACCCAAAAACCAAACAAATTATCTTTGACCGCTTCCTAACATATCGTCGCAGAATGGCTCGCTTGGCTGCAGTTCAGGCGTTATATTTACACGATTTGCGTCTCAAAACAAAAGCATTGGCGCAAAGCCAAAATCTCTTCAATGATGGCGGAAATAAACTGAAAATTGATGCACTAAGCTTGTGTCAAGAAGTTGTATTTTTTTACCGCAATGTCTTCTTCACATCACAGGAATACGGCTGGACGAAAAAGAATAAGAAAATTGACGAGAATTTCATGTTTGAGATTGTCAACACCGCGCTCTCAAATCTCATTGAAATTGACAACTACATTGCCAAGCACCTAAATCCTAACTGGACAGTGGAAAAACTTGATACCGTTCTGCGTTCAATTATTCGCTGCGCGATTGCCGAAATATTCATTGGTGAGCCGATTGAAAAGGCGGTTTTGTCAAGTGAATATACGAACCTCGCAAGCAACTTCTTTGATGGTAAGGAGATTGGTTTTATCAACGGCATTACAGACAAACTCTACGACAGAGTAGTGAAAGACAGGCCATTTAAAGAGAAAACAGAGGAGAAAAAAACTGTTGCGTAATTATCCCAACGAGCTATCAACCTCGGAGCCAAAATCAGTATGATAGAAATAGACAATTTTGATAATGATATAACTCGTCACTGGTGCAATGATATACCATACGATAATGGCAAACATAAGTTTAACAGCTGTAAATGTGTCATTGATGCTGAGAAATAAGAATGAAGTGCCTAAAATAGCCAGCGGAATACCAAGCATGTCGTTCATTGTGGAAATGTGAATGCGAGTATAAATATTGTCAAAACGTGCAAATCCGAGCATAGTCGTTGCTGTTAGGAAGATGCCCGCGCCAATCAAAATGTAGCCAATGGTTGCAAACATATTACTTTAAATTTTTCAACAGGTTTAACAATGTCGTGAATGTCCTTGCAACGCTGGAAAAAACCACAAATGCTATTCCGAGTTCTACAATGAAAATACCGCGCGCATTGTTGTGTTCAAATGGAAGAAACGTGTAATCAAGAAAGTGCCCAGTTATGAAAAAACTGACAATTCCGAGCCCTGCATAGAATAAAAACCCAGCCATTGCAAACCATGTGAGGACTTGGTTTGACAGTCGCTTTTTTGCGCTATTTAGATTGATAAAGTAGTATAAACATAATGCACATGCAAAGATGACGCCTGCCTGGAAACCGCCACCTGGGGTGTAATCACCATGAGAGTGAACGTAAAAACCGAATACCAGCAGAATTGGCAGTATAAATTTTGACAGCAGATTAACGATAATGCTGTCATCTTTGATATTAATTTGCGACATCTCCTGCGAGTTTTGATAGCTCGTTTTCATCAATCGGTCAGTGATTAATGACAGGAAATTGCGCATAGTTACTTGACTTGAGCTACTATTGTTTAAATGTCAAGATTTGAATCCGTATGTGTAATTGTTTCTATCTTTATTATGTATTTTCCTATCCATTGGCTCTTTTTCAATAGTATTTTTAATGTTCTTTCTACTCATGTTATCAGATGGCTCTTCTTTTTTTAGTGTTCTTTCTTTTCATATTATCCATTGGCTCTTTTTCAATAGTAGAATTGTCTTGTTGCTGTATTTTATATACTTCTTTTCCATAAACATTTTTTTGTAAAGACGAATTATAATCATAATTATCTTTTCGTTTGTATGTTTTGTCAGTAGTTTCATCTACTTTATTTTCGTCAGTATCCATTTGCATATAATCAGTCTTTTTGTTCCTCATGTTAGCACTTGGTTCTTCTTTAACAGTATCCTTCAGCTCATCATCGGTATCTTTGTTCCTAATGTTATCTTGCGATCCTTGTTCGCGTTCCTTTTCATCACTTTCGTCCTCTTCCTTCTCTTCATGAATTTCACTTTTGTCTTCTTCCTTCTCTTCATTAATTATTTCAATATTTGTATAGTATTTCTCATTTTTCAACTTTCGGAGAAGGTTTTTGACTTCCTTTTCCTCCAGTAGTAATATTTCTCTTTCTGTCTCACAAGCGTCAATTTCTCTATTAATGCTATCTTGTGGTTCTTGTGTTGTCTTCCTTATGCTATTAGGTGGTCTTTCTTCATCAGCATCCATTGGTGTTATATCGCTGTCTTCTGGCGTTTCTTCTTTGTCATCTTCTTCAACTTCTTCTGATGAACCGTACGTGCATTCTGTTGACAAATCTATTAATGATGTATTTTTATAGAGTTTGTTTATATTTTTTTTGCCATCAAATGGCCCAAAATTTCCAAGATATTCTAGTTCTGCTTCTTGATATTTTAATTCTTGTTTACTCAATTCTTTCGTTAGTACTTCAATTTTTGCTTCAATTTCTTTCAAATATTCTTCATTGAATATATTGGCATCGCATTTTGGCAAGGTATCTTTGTTAAGATCATTTTTTTCTATTTCATATTCCATAGAAAAATTATAACAAAAAAAAAAAACAATCAACTTTTTTTCTGCTAACGTCAACAAGTTCATTCTTGAAAATTAAAATCCATATTCAACTATGTACCAATGGCAACTCTTTTTGAGCTAAAACAGCAGGTTGTGGAGATGAAGAACAATATTTCTGTACTTGAAAATATCCTGCAAATTGAAGCTAAAAGAGCCAGACAGAAGGAGATTGAAACTCAGCTTGGCGAGTGTTGGAATGATGTGAAACTGTGTGCAAGTTTGTCAAAGGAAAAAACAATGATAACCAACATTATCAACGAATTTGACGGCATAAAAAGTGATATAAACAACATCAATGACTTGTTGGAACTTCCAGAAAGTGAGCTTGACCCAGGCACGATTGCGGAGATTGAGGCAAGTGCGAACAAATTACAAAATGATGTGAAAAGAATTCGGACAAAGTCACTATTTAACGGGGCAAACGACAACTGTAATGCGTTTTTGGAGATTAATTCTGGCGCCGGTGGAACTGAGAGCTGCGATTGGGCTGAAATGCTATTGCGGATGTACACAATGTGGGCGGAGAAGCACAATTTTAAGGTGGAAATTATTGACAAGCTGGACGGCGAAGAAGCAGGCATTAAGAGTGCAACTATTCAAATCAGCGGCGACTTTGCATATGGTCTGCTGAAAAACGAGACAGGTGCGCACCGACTGGTAAGAATTTCACCGTTCAATGCAAATGGCAAGCGTCAAACAAGCTTTGCGGGTGTGTATGTCTATCCAGAGGTCAATGACGACATTGAAATCACAATTAACCCTGCTGACCTGCGAATTGATGTTTATCGTTCAAGTGGTGCTGGCGGCCAGCATGTCAACAAAACAGAGAGTGCAGTGAGAATAACACACATTCCGACCGGCATTGTTTGCGCGTGCCAAACGCAGCGGTCGCAGTTCCAGAACAAGGACTATGCCATGAAGCAGCTGAAATCCAAGCTTTACGAACTAGAACTGGAAAAACAAAATGCCGAAAAACAAGCCCAAGAAGAGGCCAAAACAGACATCTCATGGGGCAATCAAATCCGAAGTTATGTTCTTCATCCATACAAAATGGTAAAGGATCTCCGCAGCAACTTTGATGTCGGTAACGCCCAAGCTGTGCTGGATGGTGATTTGGATGATTTAATCGATAGTGTTTTGTTGGTTAGTAAGAGTTCGTAAATCTTCTATCTCTACATTATTTAATGCCTTTTTATTGTATTCCAACCATTTTTTCAAACTATTAGTTTTACATGTTGGGTGTAGGCATTTTCCCAAGCTATTGTCAATACTTATTATTTCAATCGTATTATTATTTTCCTTATTGTTAATTCCATTTATCAATCTATTCACAATTTTTTGCTCATCTTGAAATAAATGGGGGGAGTCAACTTTTAAGGCGATATTAGCATTTCTAATTCTTGTGCCGCCTCTGCCATGGGTACTACCGATCATTTTTGTGATGAAGTCTACACCTTGAGATGCTCCTTCTAATGTTACATTCATTCGTTGCTTATGTTGTTCATGCTTATGTTGTTCAAAATATTTTTCTGTAAAATAATTGATAACTTTGCAAGTATTTTCTACACCTTCTGTTTGTCTTGAACTTATGAAGGATAAAAATTTGTCATTAAAGGGGATTAAAGATAATGTCCTAAAAGGAACCGCACGAGTGATTTTATTATGGAAATTCTTATCAAAGATTCCCCATGCATGAGCACAGACATTGATGTTCTCCACACTATCACCGATTTTTTCAAATATTATTTCCAATGTTTTATTGTATTTATCATTAGGGTCAACCAGAAAGGTATTATCGCATCCAATCGAGCTAGTAACTGCAAAAATTAATCCTCTGTCTGCGGCCTCTTTAAGGAACTTATGTGCTTTCTTATACTTAAACAACCCTGTTTTTTCATCACGAGCGAATAATTCATCTAGTAAACCCTGTCGCACTCCTTGTTGTAGACGCGCAACAAAAGTCCTATAATGGTTACTGATAAATTTTGCAATATCTTTAATTTTTTTTCTAAGGCTTTTTCGTCTTCATCTGTTTTATTTATTTTACCATCGAGTTTTTTCCATTCTCCTATCTCCTCATTCAACTCAACAAGTAGTTTCTTGTATTTCTCATCTTGCTTTTCCAAAAACTTTTCACCTGGATTTTCCTCACTATTTTCTTGCATAACTAAACCGCAAAGATTTTATCAGAAAAAATCAGATTTGCCATAAAAAGATTAAAAAGTCACCCCTCCATCTTCTTTGTGTATTCAGTCATGTCAATGGCGCGCTTGACTTCGTCCCATGAGGTGATACCTTTTATCATCTTCAAAATACCATCCTGCTGCATTGACTTGAACCCCTGCTTTTTGGCGAGCTCTGTGACTTCTCTGGTGGTTGGATTGCCTGAAATAAGCATGTTCATTTCCTCGTCAACAAAGAGAACTTCCGATACAACAACACGGCCTTTGTAGCCATTTTGCCCACATTTAGAACACCCTTCTGGCTCAAAAATGGTGTATTCTTTTGCAGGATCAAGACCAAATCCTTTTTTCATGGCATTGCTCATTGGCACCGCTTTTTTACAGTGCGGACAGAGCTTACGCACAAGACGCTGGGCTATCACGGCGGACAAAGTGCTACTCACCATGTATGATGGAATTCCCATATCAATCAAACGGTTGATGGCTAAAATAGCGTTGTTGGTGTGAAGTGTTGAGAACACTTGGTGACCTGTAATGGATGCACGGATGGCTATTTCAGCTGTCTCTTGGTCACGAATTTCTCCTAAGAATATAACATCAGGGTCCTGACGAAGCAGCGAACGCAGACCAGACGCAAAGTCAAATCCTGCCTTATGGTTAATCTCTGACTGACGAATAATTGGCAGACGATACTCAACGGGGTCTTCCAGCGTCATGATGTTGTCCTGAATGTCGTTCACCATGTCAAGAATGGAGTAAAGAGTTGTTGTTTTACCGCTTCCTGTTGGACCTGTGACAATCAAAATTCCCTCAGGTTTGTCAAGTGCAAGCTCAATAAGCTTCAAGTTTTTCTCACTAAAACCTAAGCTGTCAAGCGTAGCAAGGTTGTGGCTCTTGTCAAGAATACGAATAACGATGTTTTCACCGTAAATTGTAGGGATATTTGACACACGGAAGTCAACCTCGCGGCCTTGAATAACCATGGAAATACCACCATCTTGTGGCTTTCTGCTCTCGGCGATGTTCATTCCTGACAACACCTTCAAACGCACGCACAAACCGCTCCAATAGTTTTTGTGGAGAATAACTTTATTCATCAATACGCCGTCAATACGCAAACGGATACGCACAAACAGGTCATCTGGCTCAATGTGAATATCCGATGCTCCTGCTTTGATTGCCTCGTAAAAAAGCACGTTCACGAATTTCACGATTGGACTGTCCTCATTTTTGGCATCAGTTGATGTCTGGTTGTTGACATTTAACTCCATTTCTGACATTACCTGTGTCAATGTCAGTGTATCTGATGCTTTTCCGTAGAACTTGTCAATGGCCTGGCGCAAATCTGCTTCCTTGTTGGCAACCATTTTTATTGTTTTTCCCTCAAAAAACATTGACAGCTGGTCTATCAGGACAATGTCATAAGGATTACTGGATGCAATGTATATGCAATCTTTCTTCTCTGCAAATGGAATGACAAGGTTTTCTTTTGCAAAATTGATTGGTATTTTTGAAATCAACTCTCTGTCAATTTGGACCTCTGATATTGATTTGCTGGCATTTTCGTCTTCTTCGCTTTTCTCAAAAATGTTGTGGATGACACTTTCGGAGACAAAGTTCATCTTTATCATTACATCAACAACGCTATCACCAGTTGCTCTTGCTTGCGTTGCTGCTGCCTTAATTTGGTCTTCTGTTATAAGACCCTTGTCTTGCAAGATTTTAAGAATACCAACACTGGAACCAGTTTTTTTTTCTTCTTGAGCTTGATTTTCGGCGGTACTCACTTCAGTACTTGGGCTTGCAGTGATATTTGCTTCTACTTGCTGCTTGGCCATTATAACAACTTATTGGCAGAATTGAATAGTGTTTATTATTGTCAAGTAAAATTTGTTGCGCGGCGCGGAGCGCGTTTGGCCGACGAGCGCAGCGAGGGGGAGCGTAGCGGTGCCAAACGGCGAGGGCGTGGCCTCGGGCGGCGCAACACGGGTTTTGAAAAAAAGTTGCAGTATAAACCTCAAAAAAATTTA
>JAFSXL010000083.1 GCA_017444125.1 Rickettsiales bacterium
CTCGTCCAAACGGCTCCGCCCCGCGCAACAATCTATCAACTAACCAACATCTTCCCAAAACACCCTCCGCTTGCGTTTGAGATATACAAAAACCTCCTCTTTGCACGCGTAATTGCAACATACAACAATCTGATTTCTTCCAAATCACGCTTGTTCTGTTTGGCCTCTATTTCTGCAACAAGCTGTTCGTTATCAAACCTCTCATTGGCAGCCGACCCTTGATTATACCAAAATGTTCCATCGTTAAAAAATATACACTTATTTCCACCCGTTGCGCCTCTTTCCTCCAAGTCCATAAGAACAACATTGTCAAATTCAAGTCCCTTCACGCCATGTATTGTGCTAAAATATATACCATCATCTGCACGCACGTCCTTATCCTTATACTCATCATTGTCAACATATTGCAAAAAGCCACGCAAGTTATAATCCTGCCACTCCTCTGTTTTAGTATATTCTGCAATCATCCGCCCCAGCAGGCCGACATATTGATTATATGCAGTGATATTCTCCTTTTCAAGGAATTGTTTTATTTTGATAAGGATATTTGTCAGCGTCATCTCCTGCATTTCCAGGATGTCATTCAGGAATGTGTAAATCTTCTTCAATCGTTCGTTCTGCCAGCTACGAATTTGCAAGCTCTCAAATAGCGTCTCTGTGTGATTTTTTATCTCCTCAATGTCTGCATCTGTCAGATTGAAAAACTCACTTTTCAGCAAGCACGCCAAGTTCATGTCATCGTTTTGTAAAATCGCAAACTTGAATATCGTTAGCAAGTCAAAGAAGTAGATGCTTTTTGTAGCAATGTCTGGGGACAAATTCACATTATCAACAAGCTTTTGAACTTCCCACAGAATATCATACGCAAAGCCGTTTTTACTACTCCTTTTTGGAACAATTATTGCAGTTGAACCCTTTTGTGCGTTGTAGAAATTTACAATATCATCTGCAATCATGATAGCATTTGAATTGTCCTTTTTCTGCTGTTCTATCTCCTTTTTTATGCGGTCAACCCAATCCTCTTGGTCATTTTTGTCCCGTTTTAAGTCATATTGCTTTTTGATAATAGTCTCTTTTTGCTCTGACAGCTTCGCATTTTCCTCACTGACATTGTGCTTGATGATATATTTCTCTCCAACATTAAATGCTGACTTTTGCTGGTTGAATATGTCATCAACAAATTGTAATATCTCCTTGCACGAACGGTATGATGTTGTCAGTTCTTCGTATTGTAGTGGACTGTTTGTCTTGGAAAGAAGTGTCTCAAATTTTTGTTGATATTCAAAATAGTTATCCAGATTTGCACCTTGAAAGCTATAAATTGACTGCTTTTCATCCCCAACAACGAAGATAGAGCATGACTGTTGATTTTTTAGTTTGCTCTCAACATATGAGTAAATAATCTGCCAGCTGATTGGATTGGTGTCCTGTGCCTCATCAAGCATGATGTGCTCATAACCTTCGTCTTGCAGACCGTGCTCCTTCGCAAATTTCATTGCCTCGTAAAGTATATCATCATAGCTTATGACATTCATTTCTTGCTTGAACTGTTTGTATAATGCCAACACCTTGCGTGCTATTTTCAGCACCGCCAGATTGGTTGAAATATATTCAAACTGTTGCTGTTTTATGAAATACTCTTGCAGTTTGCGATAAAACATTTCATTTGGCGACTTCGGCACCCTCTTCCTTGGTGTGCCTTTGAGCGTCATCACAACATCATACCAATTTGCAAAATCATACACATCATCAGCATTATCAGTGATTTTCTCCAAAACATCTTTTGACTGGAACTTCAATGCTCTTTGCACCTCATTCCCATATCTTTTAACTGTTTCCTCCGTGATGCGCGGGATATATCGCGGTAGCAAATCATCTGTTTTAGCATTATCAAATAGCTCCAAAAACGAGTTCTGGTTGTCTATAATCTCAAAAATCAAGCGCCGCAACTCACTCACAGGTGCATTTTTTGACAGCACAGCAATGTTTTCATCATCTTTTAACTGATGAGTTATCCTGTTTGCAAGCTTTGACTTCTGCCGATAATCACTGTTTATTATGCTTGTGTCCTTTTTCAAAAGGTTGTGCTTGATTAGCAAATCCTGACAAAAAGAGTGAATTGTCATGATTTTCAGCTCCTTATCTTGCAAACTCGGCCGCTCGCGTTTTATCCTATTCTTCATTTCCAGTGCCGCTGCATTGGTATAGGTTATACACAAAATCTGCCAAGGTTGGACGCCGCTGTCAATCAATTCTTTATATCTTGAAGTCAATCGTGTTGTCTTTCCACTTCCCGCGTTAGCTCTTATCCAAATATTGTTGCCCCATGCCATAACTACGAGAATACTTTTGCCAGCTCGTCATCAATGTCTTGCTCCATGTTTTCTGGCTCCGCAATAGCTTCTACCTGTGCTTGCTGCGGTGTTGCACTTGGTGCTCTGCTTGCACTTTTTCTATATTCCGCCAATGCGCTCTCTGCCTGCGCGCTGTTTGCTGCATTACTAAACAGCACATGCTCTGCATCAAAGTATAAATGCACTGTGCCAATTTGTCCGTTTCTATTCTTGGCAACAATCACCTCTGCCAAATTCTTGATTTTGTCATATTTCTTCAACCATGCCGCATGTAGCTCCTTGTCATTATCATCAGAGTTCTCATGCAATTTTGGTTCCTTTCTGGCCTCATAATATGCCTCACGGTAAAGCATCATAACAATGTCAGCATCCTGCTCTATTGTTCCACTTTCACGAAGATCTGACAACTGTGGACGTTTATCTTTTCTGTCTGCACCTTCAACTGCACGGGACAACTGCGACAGCGCAACAACTGGAATATCAAGCTCCTTGGCAATGACTTTCAATGTGCTTGTGATTTCTGCAATTTCAAGAACACGATTTGCATTTCCCTTTGATGGGCGCAACAGTTGGAGATAGTCAATGAATATCGCGCAAATGTTGTATTTACGTTTTAGATACCTTGCGCGTGAACGAAGCAGTGAAATATTCAACGCCGGCGTATCATCAATAAACATTGGCAGTTCACCCACCTCTGACATAATATTTTGTATTTCCAGCCACTCGGCATCGGAGATTTTCTTGTTCTTTTCCACAACTTCGCCGAACTCATCCTTTGCATCATAGCGCCCAGTGTGAATTGTCTTTGTGCTATATTTTGAGCGCATTGAGACAATACGTGCAGCCAGTTGTTCGCCTGACATTTCAAGTGAGAATACTGCTACGCCTGATTTGTCTTCCTTCTTTTTGGCCTCTTTGTTGAGTATATTTGCAGCATTTAGTGCCATGGCCGTTACCAGTGCGGTCTTACCCATTGATGGACGCGCCGCAATGATAATCAAATCGCCTTTTTGAAAACCACCTGTAATCTGGTCTA
Organism: Rickettsiales bacterium; assembly: GCA_017444125.1. Classification (GTDB taxonomy): domain Bacteria; phylum Pseudomonadota; class Alphaproteobacteria; order Rickettsiales; family Deianiraeaceae; genus UBA4311. The sequence goes on from JAFSXL010000083.1 coordinate 3,391, forward strand.
TGTCTGTGAAATCTGTCCTGACGCCCTGTATTGCCTTGCTGCTCTTGCGGGCTTTCTCCAATTTGTCCTTCAAGATTGATGTATATTTTCCAAGCTTGGTATAAGTGTCCTTCTCGGCCTGCTCGCTGGTTATGCCATAAATCTGTTGTTCTATTTCTCCAATCTTATTTTCAATTTCGCCAAACGATGAATGGTTGATGACTTCGCCAAGGTTCTGATTTAGTCCTACCAATTCCCGCTTCAACTGCAAGAAATTTAGGATTTTCACCATTTCCTTTGGGTTTGTTGTTGCCGTTGTTGCTGCATCCACCAAATTGGAAATATACTGCTTTAGCTCCTCATTTTTCAAGTCAATCCCACTATCAACCAGTGAGTAAAACAGCACCTTTTCATCGGCTTGCTTGTTGTTTTCCAAGAGGTGTTTTATCTCTGCAAAAATCCTTCGGTTTGTATCAAAATAGAATGTGCCATCCTTAATTTGTAGTTCAATCAACTGCAAAACCTTGTTTTCAATGAGAATACTTCCAAGCAACTGTTGCTCTAATTGTTCGTCATACAACTGCACTGTGTTATTCTCCTGAGCCACGTGCTGATGTAAGAGGGGAGTTTGTAAAATGCAAGGAGGAAATAGATTGGTAATGAAGAAAAAGATTTTGTATTGCGCGGCCGCAGGCCTTGACTTGTCAAGGGCGGAGGCGGTCGGCAGCGGCCGCGCATGCCAAAGGCCCCGCACGTCAAATGGTGCAAAGTGCTTTTCGTGCGCAGGGGCTTTGGCGTAAAGACCCGCAAATTTTTAAATTTTTTGCTTATATTGCAACTTTTTTTTAAAACCCGTGTTGCGCCGCCCGAGGCCACGCCCTCGCCGTTTGGCTGCGCCTCGTTCCTCGTCGGCCAAACGCGCTCCGCTCCGCGCAACAATAAATTTATAATATGGTATTAGAAATAATGAATATTGCCTCTTGTTGGAGTGGCCAATGAGACAATGTTTGGCTTACCGTTATTGTAGTAAATTTGTTGAATTAGATCTGTTAATTGACTTGCGCATTCGTCTATCGTATATGTTTGGGCACCAATTATAGAGGGACAAGAATACTTATTGTTCATATAAAACCCAACATGACTATATTGTTGATTATATTGATTGTATTCCATACTAAATTTTAAATGATTATTTTTTATATCCATTTCTGCAATTAAATTATTGTTGTCAATTCTGACGTCTAATTTGGAGATATTGTATGGTTGTACATAATCATTTAATAATTGTTGCAAGTAATCTTTGCCTGCATCAATTTTCTCGTGCAATAGCATATAAAAAACAACTAATAATACACAAATGTTGTTAAACGTCAATAAAAAAATTAAATCAATGTTGCGTTAAAATACGCCACCAATTTATGTTGCGCCCGGGCGGAGCTGGTTTGCTGGACGAAGTGGAGCGGAGCGGAGCGAGGAGATTGCAAACCGCGAGGGCGTGGCCGCGGGCGGCGCAACATATCAATTATAAATTATAATTTATATCAAATACTTCCTCACATTCACCTTCTTGTCAAAGATGTCCTCTGTGGCCTTTTCAACATATTTTTTGTCAATGACAACTTCGGAGCCACTTTTGCCATTGTAACTCACATCTTCGGTGACCTTCTCAATGACGGAAAATAGTCGTCTTGCACCTGTGTTTTCTAGCTCACTATTCATGCGATGCGCCAGCTCGGCAATCGCACGTACGCCGTTTGGTTCAAATACTACATTAATTCCATCCACTTTCAGCAATGACTTTTGTTGCTCCAAAAGGTTATATTTCAAATCCGTAAGAATGTGTTCAAAGTCGTCTACTGTGAGTGATTTCAACTCCACCTGCACTGGAAAACGCCCTTGCAACTCTGGCATAAGATCTGATACTTTATTATCATGGAATGCACCGGCCGCGATGAAGAGAATGTGGTCTGTCTTGACTGTGCCGTATTTTGTTTGCACCATTGTCCCTTCAATAATTGGTAGCAAGTCCCTCTGCACGCCTTCACGAGATACCTCACCGCGAGATTGTGCCTCCTTGTGGCTTATTAACTTGTCAATCTCATCACGGAAGACGACACCTTTTTGCTCTATTTTACGTAGGATATCAGCAATGATAAGTCCTTTGTCAACATGCTTTGCTACTTCTGCCTCAACGAGTGTCTCCAATGCCTCACGGACTTTGACCTTTTTAAGCTCTTTTTTGTTCTTCTTTTCTGGTCCACTATAATCAAAGAGAGGAATGATACTTATCATTGCAGTTGCAGCTCCCATTGCTGGTGTCCCATCAAAGAACTGGTCGCTTGTCTGGTTTTTGTTTGGGTTTTCTGGCAATGCTATTTCAACCTCCTGATTGTCATATTCTCCATTAGCAAGTTTTTCATCGTCCAGATTGACAAATCCATCTTTGCGGAGGGCGTCTCCAACCGTTTTTAGAGCATTGGCCTTGGCTGTTTCTTCATATTTCTTAGCAAGATTGTTCTTCTCGCGCTTGATTGTTATCTCAACCAAATCACGAATGATTGTCTCTACGTCCTTACCAGCATATCCAACTTCGGTGAACTTTGTCATCTCCACCTTGATGAATGGGCTGTCGGTGATATCTGCTACACGGCGAGCAATTTCTGTTTTTCCTACACCAGTAGGACCAGATAAGAGGACATTTTTTGGTGTTATCTCGGAACGAAGTTTTTCATCTTCTACCATCATTCTTCTTCCACGATTGACAAATGCGATAGCAACCAACTTCTTTGCTTCATCCTGACCGATGATGTAATTATTCATTTCCTTGACAATCTCCTTTGGTGTTTTGTGTGAAATTTCTGCTTTTTTCATCATAACTGATGATATAAATAACTATATTTATTTTAAAATCAATATGAAATGTTGCGCGGCGCGGAGCGCGTTTGCTGGACGAAGTGGAGCGTAGCGGAGCGAGGAGAGTGCAAACGGCGAGGGCGTGGCCTCGGGCGGCGCAACAGATAAAAATAAAATCAGTGGCTTATTGTGCTGTCGTTTTTATTTATGCTATTATTAATGTTGTTGTCATTGTTTATATTTTTGCATGCATAGCTATAAATGCATGAATTTTTCTTGTTCTTTGCTTGATCACCAATATATCCGCGCCATCTATCTTTATTGCGTTGTTCTTCTTTATAATCATAAAACCACAATGTATCTTTAATCCTGCTATAAAGCGGTTTACAATAATCATCTAACGAAAAATAAACTTTTCTATCTGATCCATATCTTATGTTCCATTCAGGATGAGTTCTTTGTTGCTCTTGTAACCAATCCGTCACAAACGTCTTAGCATCTTTTCTGGAAAACAAATACTTAATATGTTGTTTAATATATTCAAATTTACCCGGTAAGCCTTTTCCTTTTTTCATTGTAAAAAAATATGGTTTCTTTTCGCCAAGAATTGGTACAACGACATTAACAGAGTTATTTGGAATGACATTTGTGAACCAAATTCGGTTTTTGTATTTATCATCCAATGTATCGCCATCTTTTGTGAAAAAATCTGCCAAAATACCAAATACATTATTCTCTTTTCTCCACAAATTAGATTGTTGATAAATAAGTTTTTCCTTTTCCTGCCAATCTTTACTTTGACTTTTGAAGTAATTGCCCCATTCACTTTCTGATTCTGGCATGCAAAATGCTCCATAACATGAACTAGTTTTAAAATATAATTTTCTATTTGGATCTTTATCAAGAAAATTTTCTTTGATTATTTTCACAACTTCTTTAAATCGATCCTTAATCTTCCCGTCAACACCATCTTTTGGACTATCATAATAACCATTTGTATTGCCGTGTTCAGCAATCATTAGTTTTAAAACTTTCACATCCTTATATTTTGGATTGTCTTCGCTCAACAACCATTTTAATCGCTCCATGTTTCTTTTCCAAGTCTTCTCACTTGCATCCCATCTAATGTATTTTCCAATGGCATATTCCTTTGAAAAATTCCTTTCCTTAATTTTCCATTGGCTATTTCCAACGACGATATAAGCAACATCGCGATGTTTATCTATTTTTGATTTATCTATTTCTTCTACCATGAACTAATTATAACAGAAGTTTTCTTTGTTGCAAGTGAATTGTTTAGTGCAAAAAAACGCTAATGCTTATCTACATTTTGTCCCCATTTGACATTTACAATCACTATCTTACTACCACTCTGTGCCAAACAAAAAAGAAACTAAAAACACTGTCAAAAGCAAGGAAATCAAATCAATTTTGATTGTAAATCGTGGGGAAATTGCATGCAGAATAATCCGCACTGCCAAGCGGCTCGGCATAAAAAGTGTGGCAATATACAGCGACATTGACAAAAATGCTCTGTTTGTTGAACGCGCAGACGAGGCAATTCCACTGGATGGAATTGAGGCCAAAGACACATATCTTAACACAGAAAAAATCATTGATGTTGCAAAGCGCGCTGGTGTAGATGCCATACATCCTGGATATGGATTTTTGTCAGAGAACCAAGAGTTTGTGCGGCGATTGGAGCAAGAAGGCATTGGTTTTATTGGCCCTTCGGCATATTCCATGGACGCAATGGGAGATAAACTCAAAGCCAAGCAGATGGCTGAAAAAGCAGGCGTGCCAATGGTTCCGGGAAGCAAGGAGCTCATCAAAGATGCAGCACACGCAAAAGCAGAGGCCAAAAAGATTGGTTATCCAGTGCTACTAAAAGCTGTGGCTGGCGGTGGAGGAAAAGGTATTCGTATTGTCCGCAAGGAAGAGGAAATGGAGGAACTGCTCGCAGATTGTCGCTATGAGGCCAAAACCATCTACAAAAACGACCAAATGCTGTTGGAGAAATATATTGAAAACCCTCGCCATATTGAAATACAAATTGCGGCGGATAAATACGGCAATGTTGTTTGTCTGGGGGAGCGCGAGTGCTCCATCCAAAGATGCAACCAGAAGGTGATTGAAGAGTGTCCGAGCACACTGGTAAATGACGACATGCGCCAAAAGATGTATGCCTCGGCCGTAGCGCTGGCGAAGGAGTGTAAATACTATTCTGTTGGGACATTTGAGTTCATAGCTGACAACGACAGGAACTTCTACTTCTTGGAGATGAATACACGTTTGCAGGTTGAGCACCCAGTCACAGAGTGTGTAATTCGCGCAAAAGGCCAGCCACTTGACCTCGTTGAGGTGATGATTGACATTGAATGCGGTAAAAAACTACCATTTACACAAAAGGATATTTCATTGGTAGGAAATGCGATTGAGTGCCGCATTTGCGCGGAGCAACCGTCAAGGAATTATCTGCCATCCACTGGACGAATTGTGCATTATATCATTCCAGAGAGGAGTGCCAATGTCAGGGTGGAAACCGGTGTGCAGTTGGGCGATGAAATAACCCCATATTACGACAGCATGTTTGCGAAGTTGATAACATATGGTTCTACAAGAAACGAGGCCATTGAGACCATGAAGCGTGCGCTGGGACAATATGAAATTGGTGGCATAGAGACAAACATTTTACTGCTTGAAAGCATAATCAGACAAAATTGTTTTGCGGAAGGCAAATTAACAACTGGCTTCATCAAGCGGCATTATCCACATGGTTTCAACTCCTTGCCACTGAACGAGGCCTCTAAAAAAGCATTCATCATTGCATCGGTTGTGTGTTTCCTGCGCCACGAAATGCATAACTATGACATCAACAAAACACGCCACTTGCCACGTGATACACAAATCTCTGACCTCTGCATCAAGATTGACAACGACAATTATTTGGTGGAAGTCAAAGAATTTGCGGACAACTTCATTTCGGTGAAGTATAACGACATAATCATAACGGCAAAATATAATGCAGATTTCACTATGCGGACACTCTATGGCGTGCTGGATGGCAAGCATGAATTTGCAGTGCGTATAAAAAAAGGCACACAAGGTGCCCTCTTGATGGAGTGCTCCGGGTTGACCGCGCAGGTGAAAGCGCTCACCGCTGAACAGATGGAATTGTATTCCTACATGCCAGAGTGCAAATGCGACCACGATGACGATGTAGTCAAGGCACCAATTACGGGAAAAATCACAAAAATGAAAGTCAAATCGGGCGACAAAGTTGAGGTAGGTCAGCATCTATTTTCTATTGAAGCCATGAAGATGGAAAATGTTGTTGTATCAGAGAAAAGTGGAATAATAGAAGCGATGGCATGTAAGTTGAACGAACAAGTTATTGCTGGAACAACAATTTTAAAGTTTGTAAAAGAGTGAATGTGTTTTAATACTCCCTCTTTCTCCTTTCCTTTCTTATCAACTCCACTCTTTGCAGAAGAAACTCCATTGGCTTGGCACCCTTGATTTTATTACAAGACCCGCACAGCAGCTGATAATTCTCCATATAATCGCCACCGCCATGCGACTTTGGAACAATATGGTCTATTTCCAGCAAATCAATATCCAGAACTCTCCCACAGCCATTGCACTTGTGCTCCTGTTGTTGATACAAAACCTCTTTGATTGCCTTTTTTGTCTTTGGCTCGTTCAAATTCTGCTCCTCAACATCAGTCCTACGTGGCAGCGGAGAATAGTTCTTTGACTTCTTATCAATGCAGTTCAAAATGTCAAAATCCTCTCCCTGCTCCTTAATTTTCATGTCAAGGTCTTTTACATTTTGGTCTTTAAAATATCCATCCTGCTCTAATCTGTGTGTCAACAAGTCCATCGCAAGGTCGCAAATATCAATTCCAATCCATTTTCTTTTCAATCTTTGAGCTGCTACACAAGTGGTTGCGCACCCACAAAATGGGTCAAGCACAACTCCATTTTCAGGGCAAGATGCTTTGATGATGCGTTCAAGCAGAGCTAATGGTTTTTGGGTTTCTTGTCCTGTGTGCTCTTTTGACGTCCGCATAACGATTGGTATAGGCCACACATCTGGTGCCATTTTTCCATTTTCTTTCATGTATGTTATCGTTATTCGTCCGTCTCTCAGTTTATTTTCTTTAAATCTTCTACCGTTTTCATCAATTCTATTAAATCTTTTTATTGTGCTTTCTTTAAACGGAACAAAACATTGATTAAAATAAAAATTATCTTTTGATTTTGAATAAAAATATAAGTTATCGTGCTTTCTTTGCCATCTGCCCTTTGCATCAGTTCCGCCAGTATAGCTCCAAATAATTTCGTTTCTAAAACATTTCTTCCCAAAAATCCCATCTAACATTAACTTGACGAAGTGCCCTGCCGTTGGGTCGCAGTGGTAGTAAATTGAACCTGTATCTTTCAAAATTCGTTTCAACTGGATAACCCTTTGGGCCATATAAACGATATATGACTTCATGTGAATATCACTTATTCTGTCAATGATTTCAATATAATCTGCCAGCTCTGGGAAGTCATTTGCGATAATGTCAAGCTTGTATTCATCAATGTCTTTCCAATTCCATATATCACTAAAAACGGTAGTATTTCTTTCAAGTGTGCTTCCGTAAATTCTGTTTGAGTTGAATGGCGGATCAAGATAAACCAAATCAACGCTCTCACTGTTTAGGCCGTTCAAAACGTCAAGGTTGTCCGCGATGTAGAGTTTGTTAATAAACTTCGTTGACTGTGAATTTGACTGATTATCCGACATCTGCATCCCAATCAACACAAACGTGGGCACGGTGGGATTCGAACCCACGACCAATTGATTAAAAGTCAACTGCTCTACCAGCTGAGCTACATGCCCGACAGGATTGACTGCAAAAGATAAAATTTAAAATGCAAGCAAGAATTTAAAAAACGGCAATAATATATTTACTTCATAATTTTCCTTGATAAAAAAAATTATTGTATTTATTCATCATAATGAGAATTAAACAGAATGCCTGCAAAAAACGAATTCAACTTCCGCAATCAACAAATGCAAAAATGGGGTTTTACAAACCAAGAATGGCATAATAATGGTATAGTTTCAGGAAATGACATTGATGTTGCGATAAAAATTCAAAATAATCTTTTTTCAGCAAATGAAGAACCTTATTGTGTTTGGTTGGAGACAAAAGATGGAAATTATTGCTCTATTTATGAGATGTTGGCACAGGCGATTTATACAACAATAAAAATAAAGAAGAAAATAAACAATGATTTATTTAATGGAAAATATGTTATCTTGCCACAATATCTTGGATGTTTCGACAATGAAAAATGTGCTTTGATTGGTAAGGATATAGTTGAGTATGTTGAGGAGCTGTCAAGTTTTGACCAGTTAAAATATACTCCAAGCAATTTGCCACAAGAGGTTATTGATAATATAAAGACAATTATTGAAAATTAAAAAAATATATTTTAGTTATATGTATGGACTTAATTTTGCAAAAACAAACAGAACGAGATTTTTTCTTTTTACAAAAGATATTAAACAATATAAAAGATTTAGCTATAAATGAAGAAAAAAATGCCATAAAATTTAATTTCAAACAACTTGATTTTTTTGAACTGCAAAAACTTGCAGAAAATAACAAGTGCAAAATATTAAATGATTTTGTTGAAAAGGTTGAACAAATACATAGTTATACACCTCAAAACGGTAAAAGAATTTATGATTACAAAGGAGACATAAAGGTTAAAAACAAAACAGAAAAAATACAAAAACGACTTGGTTATACGTATTTTGCAAAAGAATTTGATAAACAAAATAATGAATTGAATAATGATGAAATTGATAAAATTATTTGTGGTGATAGTTTAGAAATTTTAAAAACTTATCCTGATAATTGCATTGATTTAATTTTTACATCACCGCCATACAATTTTGGTATGGAATATGACAAACATAATGATACAAATACTTGGAAAAAGTATTTTGATTTCTTATTTTCAATTTTTGATGAGTGTGTAAGGGTATTAAAATATGGTGGACGGATAATTGTAAATGTTCAGCCGTTATTTTCTGATTATATTCCAACACATCATTTGATTAGCAACTATTTTTTTCAAAATGGTTTGATTTGGAAAAGTGAGATTTTATGGGAAAAAAATAATTATAATTGCAAATATACTGCTTGGGGAAGTTGGAAAAGTCCATCAAATCCATATATGAAATACACTTGGGAATTTCTTGAAGTGTTTTGTAAAGGAAATTTAAAAAAAGAAGGAAAAAGTGAAAATATAGACATAGATGCAGAAGATTTTAAAAAATATGTTGTTGCAAAGTGGTCTATTGCACCAGAAAGAGATATGAAAAAATACGGGCATCCCGCTATGTTTCCGGAAAAACTTGTTGAAAAGGCATTAAAGTTATTCTCATTTAAAAATGATATCGTATTAGACCCATTTAATGGTGCCGGAACAACAAGTTATGTGGCAAAAAAACTTAGTAGACATTTCATAGGTATAGATATCTCAAAAGAATATTGTGAAACGGCAGAAAAAAGATTAAAAGATTGTAATGATTTATTTATCAAATGACATTGGAAGAAATTATAAATACATATAATGATGTAGTAAAAGTTGTTGATAAAAAGAAGCACAAGAACAAGAAGATAGAGCATATGGTGGTTTTATCAGGGAAATAAAAGGACATTTGCAAGAATACATAACGGAAGAATTAGTAAAATATTCTTGGCAAAAATTGGGCGGGAAAAATGAAAGATTGGTAATCAACTCAAAAAAGATAAAAATTCCAATAAATCTTGAATATGTAGAAAATTTGAAGAATAAAGAAGTAAAAAATTATATTCTTGAAAATATTGATAGTTATTATTATTGTTTGTCTGTTGATAAACATATTTTTATAGACGAAAAGTTTATTGCTGGAATTGAGTGCAAGGCATATTCGGAAAATGCAATGTTGAAAAGAATAATGGTTGATTTTTGGATGTTGAAAAAGTTTTATCCAAATTTGTATTGTTTTCTTTTTCAACTTGAAAGCCAACTTGGAGGAGATTTTAGTGAACTAAACAAAATTACTTATGGTTCAAAACCAAGTCATAGCATTATGTCATATTTTCCAGAAGTTGAGTTAAATATTTTTACTTTTTTAAAAGGAGAAAGAAAAATTGATAAACCAATTCATAAATATTTTAAAGAATTAAAAATTGAGCAACTTGAAAAAGCTGTTGATTTGCTGGAAAATTATTTGAAAGGATTTTTATAACTGCATCATTTATGCAATTTTCATAAAGAATTATACCGACTGGAACTTGTTTGACAACGGAGAGTTGAACTTACAAAATGCAAACCGCGACCTTGAAGTTTGGTGGTTTTTGAAGGCAGAGTTGAATAAGGGTTTGACACAGCAAGCCCAAGATGTTTATAACTCTGCATTGGCAATTTGTAGGTTTTATCATAAAAATAAATGTGGCAGGAACTATGAACACAATGGCAAAATCATTACAGATTTTCAATACAAAGTCAATGCAAGTTGGAACGACATTTTGAACGGAGTTAAAGGAGTAAAACTTGACAAAAACGGCAAAGCAAAACGAAACAATGGCTGTGAAGCATATACAGAAGCAGAGGCTTTATTTACAAAATTGAGAGAAGATTTAAAACTCCTTGCCAAAGAAGTTGAAAAAGGAGTTTATAAATATGGGTTTTTGAGGGGGTGATTGTTTTGAGTTGCCTTTTGAAGTAGATACATTAAACCTCTTGACAATAAATATTTCTATATGTAGTATTACTGTGTATAGTAATACTATACATAGTAATTCTACATGTAGTATTACTATAAATAGTAATTTAATGATTATTTTATGAAAGATATTTTTGATGCATTATGCAGTTTGAAATCCAGAAAAGATGCAGCGCAGTTTTTAGAGGAAATGTTGACAAGCTCTGAATATGACGCAGTAAAGAAGAGGTTTAACATTCTCTCATTGCTGGCGGATGGCGAGGTTCAGACAAAAATTGGAGAGCGTTTGTCGGCCAGTTTGTGCAATGTGACAAGAGGTTCAAAGATATTAAAAGATGAGAATTCGTTCGCGCGGCGCTTTTTTGAAAGTCAACAAAATCCAGTTTTAATGCCAGATGAAAAGGGATTTTTTGGCAATTTCGGCGGCAGATTTGTTGATGAAAAATTGGACGCAGAATTGCAGTTAATAACGGATAAATTTTTGGAATTGATAAACAATCAGGCATTCAACGATGAGTATAATGACTTGCTGAAAAACTATGTTGGTCGCCCAAGTCCAGTGTATTTTGCAAGGAATTTGTCAAAGAAATATGGCTGCAAAATTTTCCTCAAACGCGAGGACTTGAACCACACGGGCGCACACAAAATCAACCACTGCCTCGGTGAGTGCTTGCTGGCGAAGTATCTTGGAAAAAAGAAGGTTATTGCCGAGACAGGCGCAGGACAACATGGCTTGGCGATGGCTACCGCAGCGGCTTTATTCGGGCTTGAATGCGACATTTACATGGGCGAGGTTGATGTCAAAAAAGAGGCACCAAACGTGCATAAAATGAAGTTGCTTGGCACAAATGTTGTCTGTGTGAAGGACGGTCAACGGACACTCAAAGACGCGGTTGACGCAGCATTTCAAGCGTATGTGAAGGAGTATAAAACCGCGATGTATGCGATTGGTTCGGTGGTCGGGCCGCATCCGTTCCCAATGATTGTCGGCTATTTCCAGTCGGTTGTCGGGCGCGAGGCCAAATATCAGATGCTTGACTTGAACGGCGCGTTGCCAAATTATGTCGTGGCATGTGTTGGCGGAGGCAGCAACGCCATGGGAATTTTCAGCGGCTTTCTGAACGACATTGACAAGGTGCAGATTATCGGCGTGGAGCCACTTGGAAGAGGTGCTGGCGTAGGTGAAAATGCAGCAAGTATAACATATGGAAAACCAATGCAGGCGCACGGGTTTAGCAGCATTTTCTTGCAAGACAAGAACAAAAATATGGCCGAGGCCTACTCAATAGCCAGCGGACTTGACTATCCAGGGGTTGGCCCGCAGCATGCATATTTGAACTCAATGGGCGCGGTAAAATACGAGACAGCCACTGACAAAGAGGCCTTAGATGCCTTCTATGAGCTGTCGCGGATGGAGGGAATAATTCCAGCATTGGAGAGCTCGCACGCGTTGGCCTATGCCTTGAAGTTGGCGAAGAAGTGCAAGTCGGATGAGAGCATTTTGGTGAATATTTCTGGCCGCGGAGACAAAGATGTTGAGTTTGTGCTTGGTTTGAAGCAGTGATTATCGCCCGTCCGTCATGATGGCGCTGGCGATGACTATGTTTTTGTCGTCCGAAATTGACACGTGAAAATCAATGTTTGCGCCGTCAATTCCAGTCATCGTGTTGGCGAGGTAGACCAGCTTTTCTGTTAGTAAAATATATGGCTTGCCAAATGGGTAGTGATGCAGTGAGATGTCCCTAAAATGCAGTGGCGAGCCATTGATTAGCCCGCATCCGATGGCCTTGCTGACAGCTTCCTTAACGGCAAAATGTTTGGCTAAAAATGTGGCTTTGTCAGCATCTTTGCGGCTTGAAAAATCTTCCATCTCGCTGGATGACAAAACCTTTGCAACAAACTTGCTGCCAAACCTCGCAAATGCTTTTTCAATTCTATCAACATTGACAATATCAATTCCGTGGCCGAGTATCATTGCAACTATTTTTTACCGTTCTTGATGCTTGGTTTTCTTGTTCTTGCGGCCGCTGGTTTTCTGTAATTCCTTCTTGCTTTTTGTGCAGATGGTGTTGCGACTTTTATCACTTCTGACTCTCCGACATTACTAAAAACCTCTTGTCTGTTCTCTCTCTTTGCATGGAAATGTTTCTTTTTGAAGTGAAAACGTTTTTTGAATTTTACGACATTATTAATCTTTCGCAGACCTTGGTTGTAGGAATAAATTGCAAATGGTATGGATGCGAGATAGAACATTGCCACAATGCATATCAACTTAGCTGGACTGATGAAAAATATGACACCCAGTGCGACAACGAATGCGGTGAATACGGTGTTTTTGATTGTGTTGAAGCCAATGCAATAACCTTTTGGCGAAAACCCTGGAATTGGTGCAACTAGCCAGAATGCGATTGCAACCGCGTATAATAGTGCGCTTGTTGGGTTATAGAAAAATGACAAATGGCTCGTTTCAAGAATTACTGGAACAAGCAGGACAAAAGCTCCGATTGGTGCCGGTAAACCAAAGAAAAACTTACTGCGGAGCGTTTTGATTTTTGGGTTGATGTTGCGGTTTGTTGCATCAACGTTAAAGCGCGCGAGACGAGTAATCATGCCTAATGGGAAAAGCATTAAAATGAAAAATGCCAACAGGTCATTTGCCCAGTTATAGCCGACAAAATAAATCATCATTGGTACAACTCCGAAGTTGAAGAAATCAGCTAAAGAGTCAAGTTCAACCCCGAATGCGCTGCTAACTTTTAACAAGCGAGCTGCGCGGCCGTCTGCTGCATCACATATTGCTGCTGCACAAACAAAACAAATTGCTGTTGATAAATCCTTTCCAGAAAAAACAAAAAACAGTGCTAACATTCCAAAAACCAAGCTTGCAAACGTGATTGCAGATGGAATAATATATTTGATTTTACTCATAGCAGTGAATGCTAAAAGTTAAAAAATAAAATGCAAATGTCATTGTGATTTCTGTGCAAACCGCGAGAGCGTGGTCCTGGGCGGCGTAACACTAAATGAGTGGATGGTGGAACCATTGGGACTCGAACCCAAGACCTCTTCCATGCCATGGAAGCGTTCTAGCCAACTGAACTATGATCCCTTGTCGGATACTTATTTGCTTGGTTTTTATTGTCAAGATTGATTAAATATCCATGCCTTTATCCAATTTTTGTGTATCTTCCATGCCAAGCCCGTTCATGCTGTTATTGACGCTCTTTTGTTTTTCCTCAAAATTTTTGAAGACATCGCGCGTATCTATTTGAACCCGCTTGTTTGCCAATTGTTCAATCAAATTTGATGTTTGTTCGTTTGCATTTTGTTCTGACATATTTTTACTTAAACAGTGTAAAATATTTTTTTATTGTTGTCAAGATTGGTTAAATATCAAATCCTAAATCGCCTTTTTGTTTTGTCTCATCCTTTGAAGCTTTACTAAAATCATTGCAAGTTTCTTTTAGCTGATAGTGGCCATATATTGATGCTGTGTTCATCTGAATTGGTTTGCGAACAAAGTTGCTAACTAAATTGTTTGTTTTATCTGCATTAACACTTTGACTTCCTGTGCTTTGTCTGACTTCTTCTGACATATATTCTACAAAAATATTATAATCTTTTTTTTTTGCTTGTCAAAAAAAATTTATTTGATAAATTCTGATAGGTTTAGAATTTATGTATACACAAAACAACAATAAAAACATATACCAGACAAACAACATCGTCAGCGACGATGAGTATATTAACAAACACGTTGCATGCATTGTTGTTGGTAATAACGAATTTTACGAAAAATATCAACAAACCGCAAAGAAACAAAATAAAGATTTAGACCAATTGGTAGGAACAGATTTTTTGTTTGGTAAATATCTTAATTTTGAAACCAATGAAAAAGAATGGCAAGACCAATTAGATGATTTGCGGAAGCAGTTAAGTAACAACAATCCTAAATTTGCAAATTTAAAAGAAATAAAGTTTGTTCTTGATGAGCATGGCGTAGAAGGCAATAATAGATTCTTGTCAGCAAACCCGCCGTATTATAATAAATCCAAAAGATTTCAACAGGTTGCACAAATAATCAACGCAAATTTCCTAAACAAGAATAAAGATAACAAACTATATTTTACTAATCGTGCCTGTTATGGAACATATAATTTTCATGAGTGCAACAAAAAACATGACAGCGATACTCATAATAATAATGGTTTTTATAGTAAAAATTTATATAACATCTTGTCAACAACATTTGGAAACAACGCACGGAAAGTATATTGTTCACAGTTAAAACCAGAAATTGGAATAAATCGTACAGGATCAATAAACCCAAATAGTAATCCATTTAGAAACGCCGCATCTTTGGCCCAATCTATTTTAATAGAACCATCCGCAATTCCAAATTTTTTGGTGAATAAGGGTAAAGAGGATAAAAAAGAAGACACAGACTTAATCAAACAATACTGGTATGAAGGCATGAAGAATATCGATCCGAAAATAATTGAAGCTCCAGATTGCAAAATTTATTTTCCTCTCACTCAATATCGAGACGTTGTGCCGAATGCTCTTTGTCTCAAACCTAATGGACAAAAAGAGTATAGAGTAGATAGTAAAATATTCGAAAAGTACACTGGTTTACAAGGAAAAATTGCAAAAAATAAATTTCTCGGACGTCAGTATCTAACAACAGCGAACATATATCATAATGATACACAAACAAAAAACATAATGAGTGCTAAGGCAAAGGAAATAATAAATAGTTATAACCAAGAACTCACCAAACAACGGAAAGAACAAGAAGCACAAGCAAAAAAAGCATATATGAACGCGCAAGAGGAATACAGACGAAACCACATATCATGTAAAGAAGCAAACCATTATATGGCTTATCCGTTTCAATATGGCCCGTATAATATGTTCTCTTAAAATCTCTTCACAACTCCCCTCACCCAATCTTCTCCGATGAGTTCAATCATTTTGTGGATACCAATACCATGCTGCGTTCCGATAATCATTGTGCGAAGGACAGGATAATATTCTTTCAGCTTTTTGCCATCTGCCGTGAGAATTGCCTTGAATGAGTTTTGGAAGTCCTTGTAGTCCACTTTCTCCATGACCTGCTTGATGTAGGCTACTTTTTCTGCTGCGCCCTCGCCGTAGACAAGCTCTTTGTCAACAATTTCTCGGTTATCAAGGAACTTCTTAGCAACCTCTGCAATCTCATTGATAGTACGGTAGGCCTTCAACTCTGGCATAATTTTCAGTATTCTGTCTCGCTCTTGTGGTGTCATGGCATAATTGGTAAAATGCTTTTTTTTAAAAACAATTGCGTTTTTATAAATTTTTGGTATTGTTTGATTAGTTTAAAAGTTGTTTAACATGAAGAATGAAAAAAACTCAAAATCAACAGAAGAACCAAAACACTTTTTGCAAGCATTAAGAGAAGCTATTGATAAGCAGATAGCAAATGACGATAATTTAAGTTTTAACACAGAAGATGAATTTGAAATGAAAAAAGAAGCCATTAATGATCCATCATACTATTGGAATATTGTTAAAAGTGAGTTGGATTCAACAGGCAATGTTGTTGGTGACGAAGAAAGAATTAATGAAATAAAAGATGACAAGAAATTTAAATTAGAACAAGAGAAAAGAGTGAAACAAGGATTGCCAATGGAGGATTACTACCCAGATTTAGATATGAATGTTAGAATTCGGACTCTACAACAAGATTTGTCAAACGAAAATGGTGCCAACAAAACCTTTGATCTTAACAGTGCATCGGAAGAAACATTACGCGAGCAAATAGGTTCACAAGGTGGTTTATAATTCACTTCCCATCCCTAACTTTTCCTCCTGTCTTTGTTTCAACGGCCTTGATGATTTTATCCATAACTGCATTGACTTGCTCGGTGGTTATGTTCTCCTTTGGCTCAAAGATGTAGCGCAAAGCCACTGATTTCTGTCCCACAAGCGGCATTTGGTATATGTCAACAATCTTGATGTCTGTCAGCATGTTGTCCTTGAAGGCACTCACCAGCTGGTTGGCCGTGATTGTCTCGTCTACCACAAACGCAATGTCCCTTACGATTGGCTGAATTGGATTTTCAATGAACTGCTCGTGCTTTTGTTTGGCCTCTGGGAGAGTATCCGTGAAGAGCTCAAAAAAGCAAACTGGATGCTTGATTTCAAACTCCTTCAACACAACTGGCGAGATTTCACCAAACGTTGCAATGGTTTTTTCTCCATCCTTGCCTTTGAGTTTAACATCAAAACTGCGTGTCGGGTGCACATATTTCTTGTCGCATTTGTCAATTTTCGTGCTTTTCAAGTTCACTTTATAGACATCCTCTAACAATTCAAAAAGTGTCTTTTTTGCATCAAAAATATCAAACTGACGCCCCTCTTTGAAGTGGTCGTTTGCAATCGCATGTCCGCAATAAACCGCAGCTACGGAGTTATGTTGACCGTCTTTTTGTGGCGCCGTGAAGAACATTCCCTCTTCAAAAAATGCAAGTTGATTTTCCAGCACCTGACTTTCATTGGTTTTTACTGCCTGCAACAGCGACACCAGCAGCGTTGGCCGCATGTAATTCAGCTCACTCGCAATCGGATTAGCAAGGCGCAAATCTGCATTGATGTCAGCGAACAGCGCGGCTTTTTTCTCATCACAGAAGGCCATTGACACTGTCTCCATCAGGCCACTTCCTGCAAGAAATTTCTTGGCTTTCAACTTCTCCGCAAACTTGTTTTTTGTGAATGCAGTAGACAAATTTACATGCTCGCTTGGAATTTTGTCATATCCCTCAATGCGCCCGAGTTCCTCTGCAATGTCTGCTTCAATTTCAACATCATGTCTGAACCGTGGGACTTTTATTTTGATGACATCGGCGCCTTTGTCTGCAATTTCAAACTGCAATTTCTCCAAGATTTCCACAGTTCTGTCAGCAGAAATTTCAAATCCCAGCAGCTTTTTTGTTGTGGAGAGATGATAGTCAATCACTTTCTCATCCGCCAGCTTGCCATCGTATTCCACATTGCTTGCTTCACCGCCGCAGATTTCCAAAATCATCGCAGTTGCCTTGTCAAGCATCTCCCGTGTCAAATCTGGATTTATCCCGCGCTCATATCTAAATCTTGCATCGCTGACAATCTTCAACTCCTGCCCTCCAATGGTGATTGGCGTGGTTGGAAAATACGCGCATTCCAACAGGATGTTCTTCGTGTCGGTCGTGGTCTTGCAGTCATCGCCACCCATAATTCCAGCAATACAGAGGTCATTCTGCTCATCGCTAACCATCAAAATCTTGCTCTTGTCAAACTTGATTTCCTCACCTTTGAGTGTCTTGAAAGTGTCGCGCTTGGCGTAGTCCACAATGATTTTCTTGCCAATTTTGTCCGCATCGTAAGAGTGCATTGGTTGGCCATATTCAAACATGATGTAGTTCAAAATGTTAACAATCACGCCATTGTCGCCGCAACCATTGAAAGCATTGCGTTTGAGGATGTATTTTGGCGTTGCAGCATTGGCATTTAGCCCTCTAATCTCGCGGCAGAAATACTGACAGTTGTCAATTTTTACTTCAACAGAGTGGCTATTTTTGATTGTCTCCTTGACTTGCCCTTTGGCCACTGGTTTTAGCTCTCCAAACCCCGCAGCACTCAAATCTCGTGCAATACCATAAACACTGGTTGCGTCCCCGCGATTTGGCGTAATTGATACTTCAATAGGCATCTTGTCAAGTGCGTGGTAAGCTCTGACCCACGGGTCGCCCAGTTTGCAGTCAGATGGAAGTTCCATAATGCCATCGTGGTCGTTGCCGATACCCATTTCGCGCTCGCTACACATCATGCCGCAGCTGTCAATTCCACGTATTTTTGACTTTTTAATCCTGAAATCGCCGTAGGGAATATATGCCCCGACATGTGCCAGAGCCACCTTGATGCCCTTCCTTGCGTTTGGTGCCCCACAAACTATTTGATGGACCTCTTTGCCATCATCCACTTTGCATATATGTAAATGGTCGCTCTCTGGATGATTTTCACACTCAACAATTTCAGCTACTACTACTTTATCAAAAACACTCTCCGATGGAAGATCGTTTTCAACCTCCAACCCAATTTGATTTAGTTTTACAGCCACTTCCTCTGCGCTTTTTGTTGTATCCAAATGCTCTTTTAGCCACTCTAATGTGAATATCATATCAATCTAATTAGTCGTTAGTGTGGGATTTTTATTTTCAAGTGTTGCGCTGCCCGAGGCCACGCCCTCGCGGTTTGCAATCTCCTCGTTCCGCTACGCTCCACTTCGTCCAGCAAACCCGCTCCGCGCCGCGCAACGTACCTTTTTAACTTGACAATAACGCTTTTTATTTAATCATAAGGCATGGGTGATTTAACTTTATACTGGAACATTTGGGGAATTTGCATGGCGGTAGGACTGGGTTTAGCTGGTGTTTTTGCCGTTGTAAAATTTATTAGAAACAAATAATATGTATAGATTATTCTTCAATTTAGCACAGTGTTTCAGCTTTTTGGGCGTCATCATTGCTTTGGTTAAGGACATTATCGGTACAGATGTATTATTTATTTTGGCCACTATTATAGGCAGTTTAATAGTTCTCTTCATCTTTTTAATGATCTTCACTTACGAAAATGACGACAACAACTCAAACAGCGCCACTAAAATAAAGAAGCATTATTGATGCTGTTGCGCTGCCCGAGGCCACGCCCTCGCGGTTTGGCTGCGCCTCGTTCCTCGTCGGCCAAACCCGCTTCGCACAGCGCAGCAAACCAGCACCGCGTAACAACACATTAATCCTTGCATTTTATCTTATTAAACGAACAATCGCCTGCCTCTGTGGTTCGTCAGATTTATAAAAGTAATTCTGAGTCTACAATTTTTAGTTATGTGTAGCGATCACTGCAATTTGAGCGGCGTCTCGGTTGTATATTGCAAAGTTTTATACCGCATGACCAGACAAATTTAAATCAACGGCTAACGGGGGCAACGTTTGGTTGACAAATTTTTATTTTTTGATAAAGTTTGATTGTTTTAATTAATGTACTATGATTAATAATGATGATCCGCGTTGCTACACGTATAAAAAGCAAAGAACTGCCAAAAAATCAAATGGTTTATATATCGTCTACGATCTTTCAGATGCAGATCTTGTGTCAGATCTTTATAAAAATTATATAAACATATCTAATAAACGATTACAGGAAAAACGCCGTACATACCTGATCGCACAAGAAAAGGTCTATAAAAACAACAATATGGTATTTCCGGAATGGGCCCAAAAAGAGTTAGAACATCTACGTACAATCAAAAACAACAACAGTAGTCGTTATCGAAACAATAACTGGGCTCTTACTCAACTCAACAATATAGAAAACAGAAATGCATACATAAATATACAGCAAGATATGCACGATTGTATTGCGTGTGATGAGTGTGGCTGTCGTCTACAACGATACGAGGAAGAGATAAAACTATGTCAACAGCTCCATAATGAAAATCAAGAAGCTAAAAAAAAACAATCAAGAGAAACAAAAAAAATAGTATCAAAGGAAGAATATGACAATATGTTATTAAATAAAAAACGGAAGGATAAAGAAAGATATAACGAGATGGCAAGAGAGGCATGCTTACCACACTCAAAGCTAAAAACAAAAAAACCAAAAATAAAAAAAATTTTTCGGACCTACAAAATAAATAAACAGACACCTATAAATGTTTCAAATACAATAGACTTAAGCGAAGACAAGATGGAACAAAACCAACAAATTAACAAATAAATTGTTGTCTATATCATTTTTCCTCCTCTTCTTACTTAATCTTTAACCCAAAAATCTTAAACCTTGCGGCATACATCTTTACATCCATTGTCTTGCAGAAACGGTCAACTATAACTGCGGCGAAAATGTCTCCCGTAAAGTTCACAAATGTCCTTGCCATGTCAAGAATTCTGTCAACTGCAAAGGCAATGCCGAGTGCCTCAATTGGAATTCCCACGGCGATGAAGACATTACCAAGCATAATCAGTGAGCCACTTGGGACAGGCGCAACACCTAAATCACACAGTGCGCACATGATGAAAAGTGTGGTATATTGCGAGCTTGTCAACTCAATATTCAACAACTGCGCCATGAAGATTGTCATCATTGCAAAATACATAGCACCACCACTTGAATTGATTGCTGCACTGAACGGCGCAACAAAGTTTGTCTTCTCCTCACTGACACCTAACTTGTCCTTTGCAATTTGCATACCTGTTGGGAGTGCTGCCGAAGAACTTGCCGTCAGGAAGGCCATAAATTGTGCTGGAAATAGCTTTTTCCACATGTGGATTGGGTTTAATTTCAGGACAAAAATGAAAACCAATGAGTAAAGCACATAAACCAAGAATGCTGCGGCCATCCAGTCAACGCAAATGAGTTTTCCGAGTGCCTTCAATAGTACGCTGTCCTGTGTTGCAATAAGCCATGTGGATATACCAAATATTCCAAGTGGAGCAAACTTCATGACAATGTGCACGGCCTCCATGCAGACATTTGCAACTGCTTTGATGTTTTTCTCCATTGACCCCTTTTTGTCAACTTTTGCGATGGCAAGTGAGATTAATATAGCAAAGAAAATAATTTGCAGGAAGTTGCACTCCACAAACGAAACCGCGATGTTGCTTGGCACGATGTTGAACAGGAATGATGTCACCGTCATGTTACCGTGTTGACTTTTTTTGAGTAGGTCATCCGATGCAGAGTGCTGCTCCATCATTGTGGTGGTATCAAAGTTGGCCTCTGCGCCCGGCTGGAAGAATATTGCAAATGCTGCTCCGACAGCAATGCAAGCTACAGTCATGAACGCAAAACTGATAAATGTCAGTACGGTCGTTTTTCCAGTGGATGACTGCTTGCATAGTGAAATCACCGATGACATGACGCATGTGAAAATCAGTGGCAATGCAATCATTTTGATAAGTTTAATAAACATTGTTCCAAGTGCTTGAAAGCTATTGGCGTCAACCCTGATGGTTGCAAAAAATTCTGGATAAAACCTCAATAACAGCCCCAAGCCAGCACCGACAACAATACTAATAACAATCTGCGTACTAAGATTTAACGATAAAAATTTACCTATGAAGATACCAGTTTTCTTCTTACTTCTTTTCAAGAACATCATGATTGGACCTCTAAACTGTTAAAATTTAATTGTCAAAGATTACTGTTCTTCAATAACAGAAACCTGATCAAAATTGACATCAATCTTTGTATCACAGCCGAAAATAGTGACATTCACAACCAGTTTGCTCTCGTCTTTGTCAATAGAGACAATGTTTCCCTCCATACTTGCGAACGAACCAGCATTGATTTTCACTCTCTGGCCAATAGCAAATACAAAATCCTTGGCTTTCTCTGACAGACCATTGACACTGTCCATCATTTTCTGATATTCTGCTTCCGTAATTGCATTTGGCAACATTGACCCAAAGCCATTCATCTGGAAAAATCTCCGCAAGAACAGAATAATATCATCCGTCATTCTCACCTTTAAGAAGAGATATCCAGGATATGCCGTCACGATTTTTTCTGTCTGCTTGCCGTCAACGTATTTTATGATTGTCCTCTTTGGAACATTGTAATCTGTGAAGTAATATCTTGGATCAAGTCCATCCTTTTTGAGGATCAAGAATGAGTTCTTCAGAGCTGCAAGCATCTGCTCCTCGCGTCCTGATTGCACGCGGAAGATATACCACTTATCCTTTACTTCTGTGTTGACTTTACTTTGTGCATCTTTTTCAGCTATCTGCATCTCATTTTCCGCTATCTTAATTTTGCTTTTGGTATCTTTTTTCGCTGTCATAAAAAACTAACCAATTACATAAATATAATCTTCATTATTATTGACGAGGCAATCATGTCTACTATTGAGAAGAAGGATGCCGCAATAACAGTGATAACCAACACGGTAATCATCAGCTGCGTGAGCTCCTTTCCTTTCAGCCAAGAAATCTTTGAGAATTCCAATTTGACCTTTGATAAGTAGTCCAAGAATGCCTTCATACACTATTTGCTATCACTCACTGTCAAACTTTTGCGACCTTTAAATCTGCGGCTGCGGAGCACTTTTCTGCCGCCGTCTGTCTTCATTCTCTCACGAAAACCATGCGTGCGTGCCCTTTTCAGCTTACTTGGTTGATATGTCATCTTCATGACCCTGTGGGTGAAGGAGAAATTTTAATTGTCAAGGTGGGGTGTGGAGGTGAAAAACTTAAGCCAAAGTAGCTCTTGACAAAGTAGAGAGATCAAGCTAGAATAGCTGCTGTGAGGTTTATGAAAGATGAAGAGAGAGAGATTCCCATAACGATGGTGATGCAAAGTCAATCAACGAGATCCAATACGTCGACGAGAATATCATAACCCTACCTACAGAAAACGCTATACAGTTAGCAAAACTCATTAAAGAGAGATGCGAGCACGCCAAGAATATGACTGTGGAGGTTTGCAACAATTTAAGAAACAAGGAAGACGATGAGCGGTTTTCGAACCGCATGATTGATTGCATACTAAATTATATACAGAATTCTAACAATGGGGAGATGTGTCAAATGTTATTCTTAGGTAAATCCTCCCTAAGCCATGCTTTTGGTTTTATATGTGGAAGGAGCCTCGGTGGGATACCGTATATTCTCCATTACGACTATACTGAACCGGGCTTAGAGACAGAAACTGTAAAGATGGCTGTGAAGAAAATGCCAGCTAAACTCAAGGGTTTGCAGGTCATAAAAGTGCCGCAATTGCAGGCGGCGCCCGATACATGTAATTTTTTTCAACTCATGTTGATGAGGTACATGAAGCCAAAATATATAGAGCAATACCTAAGTAAAGCTGGGGAGCCACAAAACAATAATAACGGGACCGAATACAGCGTCATTAAGGTAGAACCGGGGGAATTACCAGAGAAGCTACTGTCCTACTACCAAACAAGGAAAATGAAAAAAGCAATAAATACGACAGGTGAGAATGTCGTAAAGATATTTGGGGCGACCTCATGAAGGAAGGTCATATAAATTTAGAAGGAATAGCCGGAAAGACAAAAGAAAAGAATGTGAAACCACAAAATAAGATAAAGCTACTAAATGAGAAAGTGAAAGAAGGTGAAGTAAGCGATATGTATAGTGTTATTTCTGAAACTAAGAGCGAGATTGCTGCTGAATGTGGTTTCAAAAGATTTTTTAAAAAACTGTGGAGGAAACACATCAAAAAATGTTGGAAGAAAATAAAAGGATTCCTCTACGGAACAAGATTCGCCAACAACAATGAGGCAAACAAAGACCTTAATAGTGAGAAATCTAATAAATTAATAAAATGAATTGAATGTTGCGCTGCCCGAGGCCGCGCCCTCGCGGTTTGGCTGCGCCTCGCTTTTCTGTCTCCGCTCCGCTCCGACCCGCTCGGCGGCCAAACTCGCTCCGCCCAGCGCAACTCTTGACAATAAAAACCTCTTTTAAAAACAGGAGTATTATTAAAATGTCAGTTTTCAAGAAAATACTCACGGGCATATTGGGAGATGAAAATGCAAAGAAGATTAGAAAATACGAAGTCAAAGTTGCGGAGATAAACGCATTGGAGAGCAAAATGTCAAAGCTCACTGATGAGGAAATTCGTGCCAAAACGCAATATTTCAAGGATTATTTAAAGAAAGAGGTCAAAGGACTGGAAGAGCAGCAAATACACAGTAGCTCTGAGGTTGACGAACATTTTGAGAAGAAACTCAAAGATGCTCTGGATGATATTCTGGTGGAGGCATTTGCATTGGTGCGCGAGGCATCCAAGAGGACATTGGGTATGCGTCATTTTGACGTGCAGCTCATTGGTGGAATGGCTCTGCATGATGGGAACATCGCTGAAATGAAAACTGGTGAAGGTAAAACTTTGGTTGCAACGTTGGCTGTATATCTAAATGCGCTTGCTGGACGTGGAGTGCATGTCATAACCGTGAATGACTACCTTGTAAAGCGCGACTGTGAATGGATGGGGCGTCTGTATGGATTTTTAGGTCTGTCCGTTGGATTTGTCACCGGTGGCATGGAACCAGAAGACAGAGCAGTTGAATATGCCAAGGATATAACCTATGTCAGCAACACAGAAATAGGATTTGATTATCTCCGTGACAACATGAAGGACAGCTTGTCAGAAATGGCAGTCGTGAGCCGTGGCTTCAACTTTGCCGTGATTGATGAGGTTGATAGCATCTTGATTGATGAAAGCAGAACCCCACTGATCATCTCCGGTCCAGCACAACATGATCCGCAGATGTATGTGGTAATAAACGAGATTATCAAACAACTTGTCCCAGAGGACTATGAAATAGATGAAAAGCGCAAAAGCGTTCAGTTGACAGAAACAGGAAATACGCACATAGAACAACTTTTGAAGC
The DNA here is from genome assembly GCA_017444125.1 of Rickettsiales bacterium. Taxonomy (GTDB): domain Bacteria; phylum Pseudomonadota; class Alphaproteobacteria; order Rickettsiales; family Deianiraeaceae; genus UBA4311. The sequence goes on from JAFSXL010000083.1 coordinate 28,440, forward strand.
AAGAGCAAATTTTGAGCGCAAATGATGATTTATATGGCGCAAACTCGTTTGCATTGTTGAATTTCATATTGCAAGCTCTGCGCGCGCACACACTATTCAAAAATGGAACAGATTACATTGTCAAGGATGGACAGGCAATGATAATAGACGAATTCACTGGACGTATAATGGATGGACGGCGTTATAGTGATGGTTTGCACCAAGCAATAGAGGCCAAAGAAGGACTTGAAGTCGCGCCAGAAAATCAGACATTGGCATCAATTACATATCAAAACTTCTTCCGTATGTATAAAAAACTCAGCGGAATGACAGGAACCGCCAGCACAGAGGCCGCAGAGTTTTATGACATATACAAACTGCCAATAGTGTCAATTCCAACAAACAAGCCAGTCATTCGCCAATCACTGGATGACATGGTGTTCCGCAATGAGGAGGATAAGTTTGAGGCCATAATCAAAACTGTGGAAGAAGCTCATGCCAAAGGCCAGCCAATATTGATTGGAACAGTCAGTATTGACAAATCTGAAAGATTGTCAGAACTTCTCAACAAAGCAGGCATAAAGCACAATCTGTTGAATGCTAAATATCACGAACAAGAAGCAAAAATCATCGCCGAAGCAGGACGTTTGGGAGCTGTTACAATCGCAACCAACATGGCAGGTCGTGGAACAGACATCATGCTTGGAGGAAACGTCCAGAAGGAAATAGATGCTGCTATTGAAGAAGCACAGAAAAAAGTTGATGATAACCACGAGTTGAATGATACGCTCTCTGCAATACGTTCATTGACTGGCAATACAGGTGCAACACCAGCAGAAAATAAGAACAAAGTTGATGCAGTGGCAATAGCAGAGGCAATCCGTGAGAAGCACAAAGCAGAATATCAGCAAGTTGTAGATGCAGGAGGATTGTTTGTAATTGGTTCAGAGCGCCATGAAAGTCGCAGAATTGACAACCAGTTGATTGGTCGTGCAGGCCGTCAGGGAGACCCCGGCAAAACACAGTTCTTCTTGTCATTACATGATAACCTGCTTCGTATCTTCGGTGGTGATAAATTGGAGAGCATCTTGTCCCATGTGGGCTTCAAGCCGGGAGAAGCGCTCAACCACCCAATGCTGAATAGCATCATCAATAAGTCCCAGAAAAAGGTTGAAAGCTTCCACTATGAAATACGTAAAAATCTGTTGAAATATGATGACATTGTCAACGAGCAAAGGAAAATCATCTACGAACAAAGAATGGCCATTGTCAAGTCGCAGAATGTCGGACATATATTAGACCAAATTGTCAATGACGTGAACGAAGACATCTTGTCAAATGCAACGATCAATGGGGAAATCGTGCCAGTAGAGCTCAAAAACAGGATGCAACAGGTATATTTTGTTGAAAAAGGTGAGATGAACTTCACGCAATATAATATTGATGTGATGAATAACTTCTGCAAGTTTAAATATGCAGAGCGCTTCAACCCAGTAGACATCTTCACCCTGCAAGACATACAAAGATCAGTCATGTTGTCAACTCTTGACGAATGTTGGAGAGAGCACTTATACTACCTTGACCATATCAAAGAGGGTATCCACCTGCGTGCATATGCTCACAAAGACCCATTCAGTGAATACAAATTTGAGAGCTTCTCCCTTATGCAACAGACAATGAACAAGTTTATCTACAAAGTCGTATCAAGATTATTCACCCTCCGCATCAGAATTGAGAATGATGAAATCACCAAAATCCAAGATGGGAGGAATGGGGCACCAATTAATCCAGATTTATACAAAGATGGAGATAAATAATAACGCAATTTAACCAAAGAAAGAATTGGAGAAAATGATTAAAACAATTTTACATTTATTTTTCTCTTCTTCCCGACAACCAACTCGCCCGCAACGGTGAAAGTGAAAGTTTTATCAACAACCTCCCCATTGAACTTCACACCTTTTCCTTCAATCAGTCGGCGAGCCTCGCCATTTGATTTGCACAGTCCATTTTTGACAAGCACCTCAACGATATTATCTCCTTTATTTACCTTAATTTCATCGGTTACATCCCTATTCCTTGCCTTGTTTGCTTCTTCCTCACCACGGCAGATTTTTGTGGCTTCGTAGGCCAAAATCTCCTTCACGGCATTTAGCCCCTTTCCTGACAACTTGGAATATTCCTCAATCTGTTCCAATGGAATGTCAGTGAATATTTTCAACAGTTTGATGACATCGGCATCAGCGCAGTCGCGGAAATACTGAAAATAGTCATAACTTGACAGCTTGTCCGCGCGCAACCACACGGCACCACCAGCGGTTTTACCCATCTTTGTGCCATCACTTTTTGTCAGCAGGTTTAGCGTAATCCCAAACACATTAACCTCGTTCTCAGTCGCCACCTTGCGACTATCCACGGCCTTGCGGCGAATGAGTTCGCACCCTTGAATAATATTTCCCCACTGGTCGCTGCCACCAACCTGAATATTGCAGCCGTAATTGTTATTCAAGTAGTAGAAGTCATATCCCTGAATGAGCATGTAGTTAAACTCAAAGAATGTGTAGGGGATGTTGTTGTCAAGGCGGCGGCGCACGATTTCCATGTTAATCATCTTGTTGATTGTGAAGCACGTACCAATCTCGCGCAGAAACCAGATGTAGTTGATATCAAGCAGCCATTGCGCATTGTCAATAATCATCAGGTTGTCAACAAATTCACCCTCTGGTTGTGTCTCTAAATTGCGGCCAAAAATCTGTGATAAGCACTTTTTTATTCCTGCTTTGTTCTCTGCAATTTGCTCGTCCGAGAGCATCTTACGCATTTCGTTTTTGTCGCTTGGGTCACCTATCTTTGTTGTTCCACCTCCCAATATTATAATAACACGATGTCCCTTCGCCAGCACCTTGCGCATAAACATCAACGGCATTAAGTGTCCCACGTGCAAGCTGTCGGCGGTCAAATCTGTTCCCACATAAAATGTCTGTTGTTTTTCTTCCAGAAGTTTTTCCAAAGCATCAAAATTTGTGCAATCTTTTATAAAACCGAGTTCGCGCAAGTATGAAAGTAATGTCATAATTAAAACTGAATTGACAGTTTCGTAAAAGTCAAGATTTGATACATTTGATAATTTGAGTAAAAAATCCTTGCAAATAAAAAAATATCTTCCACTGGAAGATTTAAATTATGATAAGAAACTACGAATTGACCCTGCTTGCACGTCAAGATGCATCCGATGAGGACATCAAAATGGCCTTGCAAACGCTAAGAGACATCATTTTATCAAACAACAGCTCCATTTTGTATGCTGAATACTGGGGACTGCGCCAGTTGGAATACCAAATCAACAAGAACGATGCAGCTCACTTCTACTTCATTCAGTTTAAGTCAGATATTGAAACAAACAAGTTAATAGAGGAAAAGCTCTCCACCAGCGAAATTTTTATCAGATATTTACTCGTCAAAGCCGATGAGGATGGGATAAAATTGAAGAGCGCAAATGCTATTGCAGATGGCGACCAAAGTGAGGATGGCATCACCATTGACAAGCGCTATTTGAATGTGCTGAAAAATGTATTTAATTTGAATTCGTAATATGGCAGGTATTAAAAGTCAAACATTGAGAGCAACCCAGAGCGCAGACGACAGCATGGTTAACGCCATGTCAGGCGACATCTCCTACGAGGATTTATCAAAAGTTGAAGGCATTTCAACAATTGCTTTGAAGGTTAAAAAAGAAGCATCATCATCGTTCTTTAAGAAGTCAACAAACTGTCCACTCGGCAAAGTTGAGGATAAATACATTTCATATAAAAATGTAAAGTTGCTCCGCAGATTTATTAGCCCTCGCGGGAAGATTGTTGCAGTTCGAAACTCAAACGTTCAGAGCAGAAAAAAACAGGTTTTGCTACGCCAAGCAATCTTGCGTGCAAGGTTTTTGGGGCTCTTGCCTTACGTGAAATATTAGTTTTTGATGTGAAAATATGAAAATTATTTTGAACCGTGATGTAAAAAATGTTGGAAAAGTCGGTGAGGTTTGTGAGGTCTCTAATGGCTACGGAAGAAACTTCTTGTTGCCAAAAGGATATGCAGTTGTTGCCACAAAAGCAAACATCGCACAAATTGAAAGCAAGCTCGCAGAGTTGAAAGAGAAAAATGCACAAGCTGCAAAAGATGCTGCGGTAGTCGCAGAATTATTGGGTAAAGAGGTCTTCAATACGGTCCGCCAAGCGGCTGATGATAACACTATTTACGGCTCAATCAGAACAAAAGATGTCTACAACTTAATAAAGGCATGTCTGTCTGCAAACAACAATAGCTTTGATTTTGACATAGGTGGCATAAACATTGCAAATCCAATTAAATCATTAGGACAATATGTAATTCCTGTTTGTTTATTTGGAGATGTTATTGCAAATGTTCGCCTGAATGTTTGCCGTAATCAAAGCGACTTTGAAAGCGACACAGCTGCATTTGATAAAAAGATGCAACAGGCCTTGGCAGTAGCCGAAAAGAAGAACGCTGAAAAAGTTGAAGCAAAAGAGGAGAAAAAAGAGGAAGTCAAGGAAGAACAACCAAAAGAAGAGGCTAAAACAGAGGCCGCAGAGAGCACAGAGAGTTCAGACAAATGAATTCAATAACTGTTGGCAAATTCGTCTTTGACTATCCAATTTTTCCAGCTCCGATGTGCGGAGTAATGGATGCGCCGTTCCGCGCGATGCTTTTGAAATTCGGAACACCGCTTCTTTACAGCGAGATGATTGCTTCCCACGCCACTATTTTAGCATGCAGAAAGGAATATATCAAACATGCAACTACAAAAGAAACCGACAAAGTACCGTTCGTAATTCAAATTGCGGGATGCTCGCCAGATATCATGAGCGAGGCGGTTTTAGTAGCTGCCGACCAAGGCGCTGGCATTGTAGATATGAACTTTGGCTGCCCTGTCAAGAAGATTGTCAATAGCTACGCTGGCTCGGCACTAATGAAGGATGAAAAACTGGCCGAGCAAATCATCATTGCAGTGGCTAAAACAGCTGCCAAAATCAACATGCCATTAACAATCAAAATGCGCATGGGCTGGGATACCGATCACCTGAACGCGCCAACAATCGCTAAAATGGCAGAGTACAACGGCGTGCAAACTGTTACCATCCACTGTCGCACACGAAGCCAGATGTATAGTGGCACGGCCGACTGGGAGTTCGCTAAAAAGTTGAAATCAACACTGAAAATCCCAGTCATTGTGAATGGAGATATAAACTACAACAACATCAACGAGGCGCTCAAAATCTCTTCCGCGGACGGCGTAATGATTGGCCGAGCGCTATATGGAAAACCGTGGCTGATTGCTGATTGTATTGCTAAAATGCAAGGTCGGATAACTACTGCCAAACCAGCCAACATGTGGAATGAGTGCATCAAGGAGCATCTGGAACGCATTTTTGATTTTTATCCACTACAAAATGCAATCGGATTTGCAATCAAAAACCTGTATTTTTACAGCAAAGATATGCCGGGAGGTGCAAATTTTCGGGCTAAAATCTCGCAAGCAAAGGACAAACAGACAGTTTTTCAAGTGGCAGAAGTTTTTTTTCAAACACCTCTTGATAATTAAATTATCCATTCAATCAAAAGCTTGTTCTGTCGGGGACATAGTTCAGTTGGTTAGAACGCCTGCTTTGCAAGCAGGAGGTCTGGGGTTCGAATCCCCATGTCTCCACCAGTTTAACCGTTAGCAACATTCTTATCTTTCTTTTCTTTGGCCTCTTCAAGGAGTTCTTTCTCGCTCTTTTTACAGAAACGTTTTTCATCAAGTTTGCCGTCTTTTTCAACGGCCACGGCGTCATCAGTTTTTACAATACGGACTTTCTTGCAACCACTCATTGGCAAGTCATACATTGTCTCCATAAGAATGTGCTCCACGATTGACCTCAAACCCCTAGCACCTGACTTACGCTTCAAGCTTCTGTTGGCGATGATTGACAATGCTTCGTCTGTAAAATCCAGTTCTACCTTATCCATCTCAAATAGCTTTTTGTATTGCTTGACAATAGCATTCTTTGGCTTGGTAAGAACATTTATCAAATCCTCTTCCGTAAGCTGATCCAAAACCGCCACAACTGGTAGACGCCCAATCAATTCAGGTATTAAGCCAAACTTTGTCAAGTCATCGCTTGTGACTTTCTTAATTATCTTTGCATTTTCCTTGTTGTTATTCTTGCTCTTCACATTTGCAATAAAGCCCATGGAACTGTCGCTCATGCGCTGTTTGATAATTTTCTCAATACCCTCAAATGCACCACCACAGATAAACAAAATATTTGATGTGTTAATATTATATCTCTCACTGTTAGGATGTTTGCGATCGCCTTCCTTCCCAACAGATGACTGTGTACCTTCTATAATCTTTAACAGAGCCTGCTGAACGCCCTCTCCTGATACATCGCGAGTAATTGATGGACTTTCACTTTTACGACCAATCTTATCAATTTCATCAATGTAGATTATTCCCTTTTGTGCGCGCTCCACATCGCCGTTGGCGTTCTGTATCAACCTTTGCAGAACATTTTCAACATCGTCCCCGACATAACCTGCTTCTGTCAAAGTCGTAGCATCTGCAATGGCAAATGGGACATTCAATAGCTTGGCAAGTGTCTGTGCGAGCAATGTCTTTCCGCAACCAGTTGGACCAATCAACAACACATTTGACTTTGAAATTTCCACGTCATCTTTGTTTGTTTCTGCATATTTCAACCTCTTGTAGTGATTATAAACCGCTACTGACAGCACTTTTTTAGCATAATCCTGACCGATGATGTAGTTATCCAAAAATGCTTTTATTGCCTTTGGAGAGGACAAATTTATTGCATTCCCTTTGTCGGTTTTGCCAAATTTTTCATCAATGTTGTCGGTAATCTTGAAATCACTTTTTGCGCCCAACAAATCAAGACAAGTTCTGATACAATCACTGCAAATATGAGCATCACTGCCGGCAATCAGCTTTTCAACTTCTGACTGGGAAGCACCACAAAAAGAGCAATACAACATGCTTTTTCTGCCATCTCCTCCAATACCTGACATAAAATAACATCTGACTATAATAGATAAAAAGATAAAAATCAAGATGGTTGAGGTAGTAAATGAAAAATTGATGTTGTTGCGCGGCGCGGAGCGCGTTTGCTGGACGAAGTGGAGCGTAGCGGAGCGAGGAGATTGCAAACGGCGAGGGCGTGGCCTCGGGCAGCGCAACAGAAATCCTATTTTCTTGCCTTTGTGCTACAATGGCTTACTTATTTAGAATTTGAAATATTGACTAAACAAGTTTAGTATTAATAATAACCTTGTTGCTAATTACCATAAACAACAGTGCAATACTGTCCTGCTTCTTCGGTCTTTTCAATTAAGACAATTTGATCAACAATGCCAGCTTTTTTGGCCGTCTCAAATATCATTTCCTTGTTCGTTTGTGGGCTTGTAGAACATGTTTTCCCTTGCTTGATTTGTTGTTTTAAGTTAATAGGTTTAGAAATAAAGATATAATCAGAATTGTGATAACTCCTTTCAAAGCGTGGAAAACATCCGCTGACAAGCAACAAAACTGCTGACAGACAACAGATTTTCTTTGCCAACATATTACTCTCCATAGACAATTGTACAGTGTTTATAGTGCGCCAACCCTCTGTGCCACAGATAATCATAATCTTCTTCCAAACCTTCTGTTCTTTCTATAAACTCAACACGTTTGGTTAATCCACCATTCTTAATTGCTTGGTACACACTTTCTTCACCGCC